>NZ_SMKP01000001.1:0-136442 GCF_004349015.1 Nonomuraea diastatica | reverse complement strand
ATCCGACAACCGCTCCACCAGCAGCATCCCGACACCCTCAGCCCACCCGGTGCCATCCGCCCCAGCAGCGAACGCCCGACAACGACCGTCAGGCGACAAACCCCGCTGACGCGAGAACTCCACGAACGTTCCGGGCGTCGCCATGACCGTCACACCGCCGGCCAGCGCCAGTTCGCACTCGCCCGACCGCAGGGCCTGCACCGCGAGGTGCAGCGACACCAGCGACGACGAGCACGCGGTGTCCACCGTCACCGCCGGACCCTCGAACCCGAACGTGTACGACACCCGCCCGGACGCGATGCTGCCCGAGTTGCCGGTGCCGACCAGCCCCTCCAGCTCCTGGGGCACGGTGGCGGGGGCGTAGTCGTGGTACATCACCCCGGCGAACACGCCGGTACGGCTGCCGCGCAGCCCGGCGGGATCGATCCCGGCCCGCTCCATCGCCTCCCACGACGCCTCCAGCAACAACCGCTGCTGCGGATCCATCGCCAGCGCCTCACGCGGCGAGATCCCGAAGAACGCCGGGTCGAACTCCCCCGCCTCGTACAGGAAACCGCCGTGCCGCGAATAGGTGGTCCCGTGACTGTCCGGGTCCGGGTTGTAGAGCTTGTCCAGGTCCCAGCCGCGGTCGGCGGGGAACTCGCCGACCGCGTCCTGGCCGGAGGCCACCAGGTTCCACAGGTCCTCGGGTGAGAGCACCCCGCCGGGGAAACGGCAGGCCATTCCCACGATCGCGATCGGCTCGCGCGCCGCCTCGGCGAGAGAACGGTTCTGCGCACGCAGCCGTTCCGTCTCCTTCAAGGAGGAACGCAGGGCCTCGATGAGCTTGGTGTCGTTCGCAGCCATTCTCGCCTCGTACTCTTCGTGCTACCGAAAGGGGGATCTACGCCTGGGCGGCGGGGATGTTCTCGGTGATCGTCCGCATGACCGCGGCGGCGTGGTTGTTCAGGTAGAAGTGACCGCCGCGGAAGACGTGCAGGTCGAACGCGCCGCTGGTGTGCTCCTTCCAGCGCGCCGCCTCTTCCGTGGTGACATGGGGGTCACGGTCGCCGGTCAGGACGACGATCGGTGCGCCGATCCTGGCGCCGGGCGTGCAGCGGTAGGTCATGATGGCCGTGTAGTCGCCGCGCAGCGACGGCAGGATCATGCTCTGGAGCTCGGGGTCCTCCAGCATGCGCACGTCGGTGCCGCCGAGCCGCCGCACCTCGGCGATCAGCGCCTGGTCGCCCTCCTGGTGCACGGTCTCGACGCGTACGCACGAGGGGGCGCGCCGGCCGGAGGCGAAGAGCACCTGCGGTGCGATGTCCCGCTCCATCAGCCTTCTGGCCACCTCGAACGCGACCACGGCGCCCATGCTGTGCCCGAAGAAGGCCATCGGCCGGTCCGCCAGCGGCACGATCTCCGCCGTGACGCGGTCCGCGAGCTCGCCGATGTCGTCGATGCACGGCTCGTGGCGGCGTTCCTGCCGGCCCGGATACTGGATCGCCAGGACGTCGAACCGCGGCGTGAGCTGCTTGGCGACCGGGTGGAAATAGGAGGCCGAGCCGCCCGCGTGCGGGAAACAGATCAGGCGCGTGGCGCTCTCACGGCTGTCCGGTGCGGCGAAGAAGCGCCGCACCCACGTTCCGGTTTCGGTGATCACTGGGTTTTCCTTCCGTTGATGTCCGCACTCACCCTGGCGACCAGGAGTTCGGCGCCTGGAATGTGTGCGGCTCGTCCCAGGCGGGCGGCCGCGAGGAGGCGCCGGTGTACTGGCCGCCGTACCGTCCGCTGGGCCAGGACCGGCCGTCCCGGCCGTCCGCCCGCGTCGCGGACCAGGGCGGCGGTGGGGCGTTCCCCTCCTCCGCGCCTGGCGCGAGGCGGTGCAGCAGCGCCGTCACCACCGCGGCCAGCTCCTCCTGGTCCAGATCGCCGCGTACGAACCTGAACACCGCCCCGTCGCCGCCCATCACATCGGCAGGTTTCCGTGCTTGCGGTACGGGACCTTCGCGGTCTTCGCGCGGAGCATGGCCAGCGACCGCGCCAGGACGGCCCTGGTCTCGGCCGGGTCGATCACGTCGTCGACCAGCCCGCGCTCCGCGGCGTAGTAGGGGTGCATCAGCTCCTGCCGGTACTCCCTGATCAGCCGGACGCGGGCAGTGTCGGGGTCGTCGGCCGCGGCGATCTCCTTGCGGAACACGACGTTCGCGGCACCCTCGGCACCCATGACGGCAATCTCGTTCGTGGGCCAGGCGAAGGACAGGTCCGCTCCGATGGAGCGAGAGTCCATCACGATGTACGCCCCTCCGTACGCCTTGCGCAGGATGACCTGGATGCGCGGAACGGTGGCGTTGCAGTACGCGTACAGCAGCTTGGCCCCGTGCCGGATGATGCCGGCGTGCTCCTGGTCGCGGCCGGGCAGGAAGCCGGGGACGTCGACCAGGGTGACCAGGGGGATGCTGAACCCATCGCAGAACTGCACGAACCGGGCCGCCTTCTCGGAGGCGTTGATGTCCAGCACGCCCGCCAGCGAGGCCGGCTGGTTGGCCACGATGCCGACGACCTGGCCGTCGATCCTGGCCAGGGCGCAGACGACGTTGGTGGCCCACGTGCTGTGCACCTCGAAGAAGTCGCCGTCATCGGCGATCTCGTGGATGACCTCGCGCATGTCGTACGAGCGGCTCAGCTCCGAGGGCACGATGTCGAGCAGCGCCTCGCACCGCCGGTCCGCCGGGTCGGCGGTGGCCAGGCCGGGCGGCGACTCGCGGTTGTTGGCGGGCAGGAGGGAGAGGAGGTAGCGGACCTCCTCCAGGCAGTCGGTCTCGTTGTCGTAGACGAAGCCCGCCGCGCCCGAGACGGTGCCGTGCACCTGGGCCCCGCCGAGCTCGTCGTGGCTGATCTTCTCGCCGGTGACCGCTTCGACCACGTTGGGGCCGGTGATGTACATCTGCGAGATGCCGCTGACCATGAAGGTGAAGTCGGTGAGCGCCGGGGAGTAGGTGGCGCCGCCCGCGCAGGGGCCGAGGATCACGCTGATCTGCGGGATGACCCCGGAGGCCTGCACGTTGCGCTGGAAGATCCCGCCGTAGCCGGCGAGCGCGGTCACGCCCTCCTGGATGCGGGCGCCGGCGCCGTCGCTGAGGCTGACGAGCGGCGCGCCGGTCGTCATGGCGAGATCCATGAGTTTGTGGATCTTCTGGGCGTGCGCCTCGCCCAGCGACCCGCCGAAGATGCGGAAGTCGTGCGCGTAGACGAAGACGGTGCGGCCGTGGACCTTGCCCCAGCCGGTGATCACGCCGTCGGTGTAGGGCCGCCGGTTCTCCATGCCGAAGCCGCTGGCGCGATGCCGGCGCAGCGGCTCTATCTCGGTGAAGGTGCCCGGGTCGAAGAGCAGGTCGAGCCGCTCGTCGACGGTGAGCTTCCCCCTCGCCCGCTGCGGGTCCTTGGCCTGCCGAGCTTCCCCGCCGCGCGCCTGATCCTTGATCATGCCGAGTTCGGCCACCCGCTCCCGCAGGGAGAGAGGCGGTTCCAAGCCGCGTTCTGTGGTCAGAGTCACGTTGCGTATATCCTCTCGGCCTATGAGCGGGATATCAGCGAATACGCCCTTCGAGCGCGTGCCCGGATGCCCCGCCCCAGTCACGTTTCATTCCAGCCCATGGGGCTGCGGCCTAGCTACGGGATTCGCCCCCTAATATCCGCCTGCATTCCCCTACGGAATCCCCTAGGAGGGGGCGAGGAGAAAGCGCGGCATTCCAGGGGATCGGCCGGAGTTTTCCGCGGTGCCGTCACCGCGGTTCAGGGGGGCGATAAGGGTTGCCTGCTCCGGGCGGCCGGGCCCGCCGCGAGCAGCACGTCTAGTGGGGCATAGGGGTTACCCCACGCTTCCCGCATCGCGAATACTGGTGCCGCTCGGCAACCTGAAATCTCGCCGGTGTGCCCGGCCGGGGCGCACCAGCGCGGCGTGTAAGGAGACACCGGTGGACTTTGGTTTATTCTATTTCGCGGACGGTGTCCGGACCGGAACCGACCAATACCGGCTGCTGCTCGAAGGGGCCAGGTTCGCCGACACCAACGGTTTCTCCGCGGTGTGGACACCCGAGCGGCATTTCCATGAATTCGGCGGCCGTTACCCCAATCCGGCGGTGACCGCGGCGGCCGTCGCCGCCGTGACGGAGAACGTCGCGATCCGCGCGGGAAGCGTCGTGGCCCCGCTGCACCACCCGGCGCGCATCGCCGAGGAATGGGCGGTGGTGGACAACCTCTCGGGCGGCCGGGCCGGCGTCTCGTTCGCGCCCGGCTGGCACGTGGTCGACTTCGCGCTGCGGCCCGAGAACTACGCGGACCGCCGCCAGGTGACGATGGACACCATCGACACGGTGCGGCGGTTGTGGCGGCAGGAGGAGGTGGAGCTGGTCGACGGCGCGGGGGAGTCGGTCAAGCTGCGCACCCATCCGGTGCCGGTCCAGCCGGAGCTGCCGACGTGGCTCACCAGCTCGGGCAACCCGGAGACGTTCCGCCAGGCGGGCGACCTCGGCGTCGGCATCCTCACCCACCTGCTCGGCCAGAGCCTCGACGACCTCGTCCGCAAGGTCGCCGAATACCGCGAGCACTACGCCAGGGCGCACAACGGGACAGGCCACGTAGCGCTCATGTTGCACACGTTCGTCGGGGAGGACCGCGCCAAGGTGCGGCAGGTGGTGCACGATCCGTTCACCGACTACCTGCGCAGTTCACTCGGCCTGGTCCTGAAGGCGGCGGAGGAGCTGATGCCGGGCATCGACCCGGACCAGATGGACCCGGAGGACATCGAGTTCCTCCTGGAGGTCTCCTTCGAGCGGTACTTCGAGACGGGCGGCCTGTTCGGCACCGTCGACGACGGCATGGCGCTGCTGGGCTCCCTGGAGAAGATCGGCGTCGACGAGGTGGCCTGCCTCATCGACTTCGTCCCCGACACCGATGCCGTCCTCGACGGCCTGCGCCATCTCGCCCAGCTCAAGCAGCGGTGGGAAGCACGGTGAGCGCGCCGCCGGCCGGCGCCGTCATGATCGACAGCGTGCGGTTGAGACGTGCGCTCGGTCACTATCCGACGGGCGTCGTGGTGATCGCCGCCCTGGCGGACGGCGAGCCGCACGGTTTCACCGTCAACTCCTTCACCTCCGTCTCCCTCGACCCGCCCATCGTGAGCTTCTGCGCCGCCCACACCTCGACCACGTGGCCGTACATCCGGGCCGCGGGCGCGTTCACCATCAGCATGCTGAGCGCCGGTCAGGAGCGGGTGTGCCAGTCGTTCGCGAAGAAGGGGGCCGACCGGTTCTCCGGAGTCGGCTGGACGGTGAACGGGAGCGGCCATCCGGCGATCACCGGCGCGGTCGCGTGGATCGACTGCGTGCTCGACTCCTGCCACCTGGTGGGAGACCACGAACTGATCCTCGCCAGGGTGATCGACCTGACCACCAACGACGACGCCGGCGACGACCCGCTGGTCTTCCACCGCGGGCGGCTGGGCAGGGTGCTGCTCTGACCGGTGGAAACGACGCGGGCGCTCTCCGGCCGGAGAGCGCCTGGCCGAGATCCGGCAGACTGACGCCGAGCCCGCCGCCCGCCACTTCGTGATGATGCGCGACGGCGCCACGGCCGCCGGCTGCCCGTTCGACCCGGCGCTGATCTGCGAGACCTTCCTGCGCGGAGTCGAGAGGTCCCGCAGGTTCATGCCGCCACCGGCATGGGACCGGCGGGGGCCTGAAGACTCCGCGGACGCGGCCTGGGCCACTCAGAAACCGAAAACCCTAGCTCAACGCTTCGAGCTAGGGTTTCTGTGTGGTGCGCCGCCAGGGACTCGAACCCCGGACCCGCTGATTAAGAGTCAGCTGCTCTGACCAACTGAGCTAGCGGCGCAACAGGTGTAACTGTATCAGCCGCCGGACAGTGCCCGCACATCATCCGAGCCGGGCCGCCAGCCCTTCGTACGCCCCCAGCACCAGGTCCCAGAACCGCTTCACGTCCAGCGCCGTTCCCACCTGCGCGTTCGCCCGCCGGTCGCCGACCCTGAAGTCCGTCACCGTCATCCCCCGGGTGTAGAGCCCGGCCGTCTCCACGTTCACCACGGCGGGGACGCAGCTGAACAACGACGGGTCCAGCACGTACGCCACCGCGCACGCGTCGTGGATGGCCGGCCCGCTGTCGGCCGTGACCACGCCGTAGAACCGGGCCGCCGGCTCCAGCAGGTCGCGGCCCAGCCGCCCGAGCGGGCGCATGCGGTCGAGCACGCCGGACGTGACCACGGCCGACAACGTCACGTCCAGCCCCATCATCGTCACCGTCCACCCGGCGTCGAAGACGATCGCGGCCGCCTCGGGGTCGGCCAGCATGTTGAACTCGGCCGCCGGGTTGTGGTTGCCCCGCGTGAAGGAGCCTCCCATGATGACCAGGTCGCGGGCCCACTCGACGACGCGCGGCTCGCGGCGTACGGCGAGGGCGAGGTTCGTCAGCGGCCCGACGGCCACCAGGGTGATCTCGCCGGGAGCGGCCCGCAGCGTCTCCACGATGAAGTCGGCCGCGTGCCCCTGCGACGCTCCCCGCTCGGCCGCGGGCAACCTCACGTGGCCGAGCCCGGTGGCGCCGTGCACGTGCGAGGCCCGGACGGTGCGCCGCAGCAGGGCGCCGGCGCTGCCCGGCGTCACCGGCACGTCGCCGAGCCGCAGGAACTCCCTGAGCGCCACGGCGTTGGCGGTGGTCAGCTCCAGGTCGACGTTGCCGCCCACCGTGGTGATGCCGGCCAGGCGCACGGACGGGGAGCCCGCGATCAGTGCCAGGGCGAGAGCGTCGTCGATGCCGGGATCGCAGTCGATGAGAACCTTTTTCACGAAAGGTGAGGATACGCATGGATCGGGCCGGGCAGTTCCCCCAAAGCTGCCCGGCCCGATCGGTGGCGGTCCTGGCCGACGTCTTCCCCCAAAAACGCCGACGGTCCCGCACTCGCGAACCGCGGTCCCCCTCCGCGTCCGCTCCGGTGAAGGTCTATTGGCCTCTCGACCTGCTACAACGCTACCGAGGCGAATGCAACGGTCGCGTCATAACGGGGTCGAATATCTGTTTAATCCCACCTACGGAAGTTCCAACCGAACCTCCGTACCTTCCTGAAGTGACCTGCTCACCGTGCAGTACTTCTCGTGCACCCGCTCGGCCACCGCCTCGAAAACGGCGCGGGCGTCCTCCGACGGCAGCTCCACGTCATAGGTGACCGTCACGGGGCCCAGCTTGCTCTTCTCGACCTTCTCCGCCTGCACGGTCATCTCCAGGCGTACGAGCCGCTTGTTCCGCTGGGCCGTGAGCGGCTCGACGGTCACGATGTTGCACCCGCCCACCGCCGCCAGCAGCAGCTCGACCGGAGTGAACACGCCGTCCTCGTCGCCACCGCCGATCCGCACCTCGGCGCCGCGGGCGTTCGTGGCCCGGAATCCGCCGTCATCCGTCCGCTCCACATGCACATTTGCCATGTTCCCGACCTTAGCCACCCCGCGCAGCGGCCGGTCCAGGGGCGTGGCGGCGGCCCATTTAGCTGATTCCTCAGCTGTGCTCAGAAACCTTTCATCTTCGTTCAGCACCGTGATGGACATGGCTAGCGAGGCGAATGCGAACCAAGGTCCCGTCCTCTTCTGGTGCGGTGTCGCGGTAGCCGAGTTCGGCGCGATCCAACCGGGTCTCGGCCATCCGTGGAGCCCCACCTCCTACCTCACCGCGGCACTGCTCGCCGGGGTCGGCCTGCTCAGCGTCAAGGCCGCCGGCCACCTGCGCACGGAGGAGGCCAGGCAGCGGCTGCGGCTCGGCGGCTACCTGACCGGAACGCTGCTGGTGGCGTACCACGTCGGCGCGGCGCCCCAGGCGACGGAGCCCGGCCGCGTGGCCTGCCTGCTCCTGTATGCGCTGGCAGCCGTCATGGCGGTCCTGAGCCACCGCGTCCCGCCGGAGAGCAGGCCGGTCCTGCTGATCGCCACCGGCGTCGATCCGCGCTCCCTGCGCGCCCGCCTGGCGAGGGCCGCCAACACCGTGGCCGTCTACCGGACCGAGCGCGCCACCGATGAGCTGCGCGATCTGGAAGCCAGGTACGGTCTCGTCCTCGTCGTCGGCCGGGAACACGACCCGAGGGTCAAGGAGCGCCTGAGCGCCTCCGGGCTGAGCCGCGAGATCCCCGACATCGCCGAGCGCCAGGTGGTGGTGGCCGGTCCGCGCCCGTTCAAGCGGTACGTCAGCGGCGCGTTGTCACGCCTCGCCGTTCCCAGATCACAGATCCGTTTCGAAAACGGACATAAGGTTTAGGCCGACGTTACGCGTCATCTGAGACGGTGGGTGACGGACAAGGAGGCAAGGTGACGACTTTCCCCGGAACCGCCCGTGTCGAGATGGTCATGGGTAGGCCCGTCAGCGTGGACATCCGCACGGCGCTCCCGGCACGCGAGCTGACCCCTCTGCTGGACGACGCTTTCGCCTGGCTCAGGTGGGTGGATGACACCTTCAGCCCGGTCAAGGAAGACAGCCAGATCGGCCGGCTCAACCGCGGCCAGACCATCAAGCAGATCCCCGAACTCATCGAGGTCCTGCACCGCTGCGACGAGCTCAACCGGCTCACGGACGGCTGGTTCGAGGCCCGCATCAACGGCGTGACCGACCCGTCCGGCTACATCAAGGGCTGGGCGCTCGAACGCCTGTCGCGCGCGCTGGTCAACGCGGGCGCCGGCGACCACCGCATCAACGCGGGCGGAGACATCAGGCTGCGCGGCTCGGCCGCCCCCGGCAAGCGCTGGCGGATCGGCATCCGAGACCCGCGCACGGACCTGGTCCGCAAGGTCGTCCTCGCCCACGACCTGGGCATCGCCACCTCGGGCGGCGCGCCCATCGTCAACCCGCGCACCGGCGAGGAGCAGCGTGGGCTCGGCTCGGTCACGGTGATCGGGCCCGACCTCGGCATGGCGGACGCCTACGCCACCGCCATCTACGCCATGGGGCCCGTCCTGGCCAGGCGCTTCGCCACCCGGCTCGCGGAGTCGGGGCCGTACCAGACGATGTTTATTCTGCGGGACGGGCAGGACGTCAGCACGCCCGGCTTCGCCCAGTACAGCGGCAGCCAGGCCCAGCTGGCGGGCTGAATCGGGGCGAGGGCTAGGCGTCGGGGTGTTTACGCAGATATTCCAGGTAGATCGGACGCAACGCCTCCCCCAGCTCGCCCTCGCCCGACGCGATGGCGTCACTGAGCAGCGCCGAGACCCTGCTGAGGTCGTTGGCGCTCTCGTCATGGTGACCGGTGGCGGCTTCGGCGGCGGGGATCACCTTCAACAGGTCCCACAGAAACCCCAGGTCCCCATGGCGTACGGCATAACGCACCGCCCGATCGTGCAACTCGTTGGCCGGCAACGACTCGAGCCCGTTCGCGTTCATCTCGTACCTCCCCTGCACGCACCTTCCCGAGCAGGACGGGCCATAACCGGCGACCACCGGCGGTGACCGCCGCGCATCGTTGTGCTCGCGCCTCTATCGCGGCGCCGTTCCCAAGTGGGAGGATCAAGCAGCGTGAGATTCATCATCAGAACCCTTGCGGCAGCGGTGGCCCTGTGGGTCGCCATCCAGCTCGTCCCGGGCATCGGCGTCGATCTCGAGACGAACACGGCGCAATACTGGGGCGTCCTGGTGATCGTGGCGCTGATCTTCGGCATCATCAACGCGATCGTCAAGCCCATCGTCAAGACGCTGGGGTGCGCCCTCATCGTGCTGACGCTCGGCCTGTTCCTGCTCGTGATCAACGCCGCCATGCTGCTGTTGACGAGCTTCATCGCCGACCAGGTCGACATCCCCTTCCACGTCGACAACTTCTATCCGGCCGCGTTCTGGGGCGCGATCATCGTCAGCGTGGTGAGCTGGCTGCTCGGCCTGTTCATCCCCGACAACGACTGAGTCCCCCATGGAGCTCGACGGTGCCGGCCTGACGTGCGCGCAGGTGCACGAGGCGGCGTACGACGGGGCCCGGGTCACGATCTCCTCCCTCGATCGGGCCCGGGCCGCGTGGGCCACCGCCCAAGGGCTGCGGGGCCCCGTCTACGGACGGAGCACCGGAGTCGGCGCCAACAAGGCCGTCACTGTGGAAGCCCCCGGTCTCGACCTGCTGCGCAGCCACGCGTGCGGCGCCGGCGCACCGATCTCGCCCGCACGGGCCAGGGCGATGCTCGTCGTCCGGCTCAACCAGTTCGTCGCGGGCGGATCCGGCATCGACCCGGCCGTGCTCCCGGTGCTGGCGCACGCCGTCAACGCCGGTTTCACCCCGCCGATCAGGACGTACGGCGCCATCGGCACCGGCGACCTGACGGCCCTGTCCATCACCGCCCTGTGCCTGCTGGGCGAGCACCCCTGGCGCCACGACGGCGCCTCACCGGCCGAGGAGCCCCGCTTCCCGCTGGCGTCGAGCGACGCGCTGCCGTTCATCAGCTCGGGGGCCGCCACGCTCGCCGACGCCGCCATCGCCTGCCACCGCCTGCGCCTGCTCCTCGAAGCGGCGGTCGACGTCGCCGCGATGTCGTTCACCGCCGTCGACGCCTCCGCGGAGCCGCTGGCCGCCGCCGTCCAGGAGGCCCGCCCCCATCCCGGACAGGCCGTCGTCGCCACCCGCCTGCGGGCCCTGCTCAGCCAGGGGCTGGCCACCCGCATCCAGGACCCGTACGGATTCCGGGCCTTCGCCCAGGTGCACGGCGCGGCCGTGGACGCGCTCGACCGGACCACCGCGACGATCGAGATCGACCTCAACGCGGCGACCGAGAACCCGCTCATCTCCGGCACCCTGGCCTGGCACAACGGCAACTCCCACGCGGCCCCGGTGGCGCTGGCCCTCGACGCGCTGCGGGCGGCGATCGTGCAGACCGCCCAGCTCAGCACCGCCCGCCTGGCCGCGCTCATGGACCCCGCCTACACCGGCCGCCTGCCGTTCCTCGCCCGGCAACGTGGCTCCTCCGGGGCCCTGATCCTGGAATATGTGGCCCAGGACGCCATGGCCGTGCTGCGCCACCTCGCGGTGCCGGTGACGACGGGCACGGCGGTGATCTCGCTCGGCACGGAGGAGCACGCGAGCTTCGCCACCCAGGCCGCCCGCCTCACCCTGCGCTGCCTGGAGCCCTTGGCGCTCGTCCTGGCCTGCGAGCGCACCGCGGCTCTCAGGGCCCGCCAGGCTCCGCCCCCGGACCGGCCACTCACCGACGACCTGGAGGAGTCACGCCTCGCCCTTTCGGCACCGGGACACCTGGCGTGACGCGTTACCGGAGGGCGGACGCCCGGGCGACCGAGCCGCGTTCCCTGAGCGCGGGCGCCTGCACGACGTGCCGCCGCCGGGTGCCACCGTCGGCCGCCGCGGCCATGAGCCGGACCGCAGCCCGCACGATGCCGTCGATGCCCCAGTCGACCGTCGTCAGGCCGGGCGTGAGCAGGCCCGACATGGGATGGTTGTCGTAGCCCATGACCGACACGTCGCCCGGGATCGACAGCCCGAGCTCCTGAGCGGCCGCGTAGACGCCGTAGGCGATCGAGTCGGCGAAGCAGAAGACGGCGCTCGGCTCTTTCGCCGCCAGGATGTCGTGGGCCACCGCCGTCGCGTCGGCCAGGCCGTGGGGCGAGGTGGCGACCTGGATGTCCAGGCCCAGCCGCTCGGCCTCGGCCATCACGTGCACGTCGGCGGGGCGGTCGGGCGTGCTGGCCCGGGTGGGCGTGAGCACGGCGATGCGGTGGTGGCCGAGGGCGCGCAGGTGCTCGAGGGCCAAGGTCACGCCGCGCCGGTTGTCGAAGACGACCTCGCCGGCCGTGCCCGCGATCGAGTCGCCGACCGCGATCACCGGCAGCGACTCGCACAACTCCGGCCAGAACGCCGCCGCCGGGTCGATCGGCTGCACGATCATGCCGTCGACCCGCTGGTCGCGGAGCTGCTGAGCCACCGCCCGCTCCCTGGCGGGATCGCCGAACGCGTCGAGGATCAGCGAGTAACGATCCTTCTCGCGCAGCCCCCTGCTGATGCCGACCGCCAGGGACTGCTGCCACAGGTCCTCCAGCGAGCCGCACAGCAGGCCGATCATGCCGGTGCGGCCGCTGGCCAGCGCCCTGGCGATGGGATCGGCCTCGTAGCCGAGCTCGGCCGCCGCGGCCCGCACGCGCTCCTTCGTCTCCTCGGACACCTGCAGGCCGCGCAGCGCGTAAGAGACGGCCGCGGGGGACAGGCCCGTCGCCTGAGCCACCTCGCGGATCGTCGCTCTCTTTCGAGGCATTAGGCCAGCCTATTGGGTGCCACCGACAGAAGCTGATTTCCCGACGCAGGCATGTCGGCTCCGTCATCCGACGGTGAGGACATGTCTTCAGCATCCATCCTGACGCACCGCGTGTCGAGCCGCGGGACCCGGTCCTCGGTGACCCGCCCGCGGTCGGCGCGCGGGCAGTTGACAAGCGTCAGGTGAAGCGGTTCACTGAATCGTATCACTGAACCGTTTCACGTAGCGGATTTCGCTGCGTAGACGCTTTGCATGTATTGTGAGTAGGAAATAGGGGAAGGAGTGACCCGTGAGCATCGACGTGCACCAGCACCTCTGGACCAGTGCGTTCGTCGACGCCCTGCGCGCTCGCACCTCCCCGCCCCGCCTCGACGGCTGGACGCTGCTCCTCGACGGCGAGCCGCCCTACGACGTCGACCCCGCCGACCACCAGCACCGCGACACCACCGGCCTGGAGCTGGCGCTGGTGTCGCTGTCCAGCCCGCTCGGCGTCGAGTTCCTGCCGCCCGAGGAGTGCTGGCCGCTGATCGACGCCCACCACGACGGCGCCCTGGCGCTGGGCGAGCCCTTCGGCGCGTGGGCGGCCACCTGCCACCGCGACGTCGACCCCGACCGCCTGGCCAAAGATCTCGCCAGAGGCTTCGCCGGGCTGCAGATGCCGGCGACGGCCGTGCCCGACGACCGGCTGCTGGAGGTGCTGACCGGCCTGGACCTGCCGCTGTTCGTGCACCCCGGGCCGGCCGCCCCTTCCGAGGGCGCGCCGCCGTGGTGGCCCGCGCTGGTGCCGTACGTGCAGCAGATGCACGCCGCATGGCACCACTTCCACGCCGTCGTCAGGCCCCGGCACCCGAGGCTGCGCGTCTGCTTCGCCCTCCTGGCCGGGCTGGCGCCGCTGCACTCCGAGCGCCTCATCGCCAGGGGCGGCGGCGGGCGCGGCCTGATCGACCCCGGCTTCTACGTGGAGACCTCCTCCTACGGCCCGCGCGCGATCGACGCGATCGTCCGCGAGCTCGGCATCGACGTCGTCGTCAACGGTTCCGACGCGCCCTATGCCACCGCACCCGACCCCGGACTCGGCGCCGCGGCCGCGCACGCCATCCGGGTCGTCAACCCCCGCCGCCTACTCAGCAGAAAGGAGTCTCGTACGTGAGCACCGACCAGATTCAGGACGAGGGCATTTGCACCCGGCTCCCGGAGCGCGCTCTCGACCGGCGTGAGCTCCGCGACCTGGTGAACGACCTGGCCGCCCGCCCGGAGGAGTGGCTCGGCCAGGTCGACTTCCCCGCCGACGGCGGCAGGCACTACGCCTCGCTCTACCGCGACGCGTACGTGGACGTCTGGCTGCTGTGCTGGCGTCCCGAGGACGACACGGGCTGGCACGACCACGACATCTCCTCGGGGGCGGTCCACGTGGTGCGGGGCGCGCTGCTGGAGTGCAACCCGCGCATCGGCGGCCAGCACCTGGAGACCGTGGTGACGGAGGGCCAGTCGTTCGCGTTCGGGCCCGACCACATCCACCGGCTCACCGGCGCGGTCGACCACAGCGTCTCCATCCACGCCTACTCGCCGCCGCTGTGGCGGCTCGGCCAGTACTCGATCGAGTCGAGCGGCGTCATGCGCCGCGTCTCGGTGAGCTACGCCGACGAGCTCAGGCCGTTGGACGAGCCGGTCGGTTCTGTGGCCTGAGCACGCAACAACTCCCGCAGGGCTCCACGTCGGGCAGGGTGATCCACAGGCAGCAGGTCCTGCGGAAATAGCCGTCGCCGGCGGGCTCGATCAGCCCGTCGACCGGCGGGCCGACCTCCCTCAGCAACCGCATGTAGTCGCCCTCGACGATCGAGGTCAGCGGATGGGCGACGGCCTCGGCGGTGGACCCCCACAGCGTGCGCTCGCCCACCTTGGCCAGGGAGCCGAGGGCCTTGACCAGCGGCGCCTGAGACTCGGCCAGCGCCTCACCGATCGCGCCCGCGCCCGAGCCCCAGCTCACTCGCGTCGCCGCGAGGGTCACCCCGGCGGCGGACACCTTGAGGTAGGTGTCACGCAGCCGCATGAGCGGCACCTTCCCGTCCAGCGCCCACCCGAGCACCATCGGCAGGGTGTGCCAGTAGCCGTAGGTCTTCCAGAACAGCGCCGCGCCGACGTGCCGAGGCGCGTTCCAGCGCGCGGCCGTCTCGTCGGCCAACTCGGCGAGCAGGGTGTACGGCTCCCGCACCAGCTCGGCGGCGGGCGTCCAGCTCTCGTCGGGCTCGATGACGAGGCGGGGCTCCACGCCGAGGATCCCGCCACGCGCGTCGGCGACCCGCTGGAGCACCTCGGTCAGCACCGCGAACCCCCGCACATCCGTAGGCAAGCCTTACCTGCCCAACGTAGCAGGGCGTCCGGCCTTCGACCCCGCCACGATCTGCACCGCGAGCACCCCTAGCCCGGCCATCAGCGGCACCGACCATCCGCCCGAGACCTCCCTGAGCAGCCCGAACACCATCGGTCCCAGCGCCGCGACGCCATATCCGACCGACTGGGCCACCGCCGACAACGCGGTCACCGTGGCCGGGTTCGCCGGGCGCAAGGCGATGATCAGCAGCGCCAGCACGAACGAGGCGCCCTGGCCGACGCCGAGCACGATCATCCACAACCACGGCAGTGTCGTCGGGGCCAGCAACATCCCCAGATACCCGAGCACGGTCAGCACGCCCGCGCCCACCACGTACGGCACCTGCGAGCTCCGCCGCCCGGCCAGCACCGGAACGGCGAGCGAGGTGCCCACCTGGACGAGGTTCGTCAGGCTGAGCAGGTAGCCGGCCTGGTCGGCGGGCACCCCGGCCTCCAGGAAGATCGTCGGCAGCCAGGCCAGCATGACGTAGAAGGTCAGCGACTGCAGCCCCATCAGGGCGGTGACGTACCACGTCACGGGGCTGCGCAGCACCGTGCCGATCGGCCGGGGGCCCTCCTGCCCCCCGGCGCGTCCGCGCCGCGCCTGCGGGAGCCAGAGCACGGCCGCGAGCAGCGCGGGCACCGCCAGCAGCGCCGAGACGCCGCGCCAGCCGTACCCTGTGACGTGTTCGAGCGGGATCACCAGCGCCGAGGCGGTGGCCGCGCCGGCGACGACGGAGGAGACGTAGACGCCGGTCATGAGGTTGAGCCGGGAGGGGAAGTGTTGCTTGACGACGCCGGGCATGGCGACGTTCATGACGGCGATCGCGGTGGCCGCCAGGGCCGAGCCGAGGTAGAGCATGGGCGCGCCGTCGAGACCGCGCAGCGAGACGCCCGCCGCGATGACGAGCAGGCCGGCGAGGAGCGTGCGGTCGAGCCCGATGCGCCGGGCGAGCAGCGGCACCACCGGCCCGAAAACGCCCAGGCAGACCACCATGACCGTGGTGATCGCGCCGCCGCCCGCAGGCGAGAGCCCGACGTCGTCCATGATCTCGTCGAGGAGCGGCGAGATCCCCGCGATCGCCGGACGGAGGTTGAGCGCGGCCAGCACGAACCCCGCGACGAGCGCCACAGATCGCAACGACATAGGCGACTACTCTCGCATAACCGGTTGACAACGTTGTCGGACCCCTCGTCGGTGAGACATGATCCTGGCGTGAGACCGACGATGAAGGACGTCGCCTCGGCGGCGGGCGTGGCGCTCAAGACCGTCTCGCGCGTCGTGAACGGCGAACCCGGCGTGCACCCCGCCACGGCCGAGCGGGTGCGGGCGGCCATCGACCGGCTGGGCTACAGCCGCAACGAGAGCGCGAGAGTGCTGCGCAGAGGCAGGACCGCGACGATCGGACTGGTCATCGAGGACGTCGCGGACCCGTTCTACTCCGGCCTGAGCAGGGCCGTGGAAGAGATCGTCATCGACCACGGCTGCCTGCTGCTGAGCGGGTCGTCGGGCGAGCAGCCCGGCAGGGAGCGTGAGCTGGTCGAGACGTTCTGCGCGCGCCGGGTCGACGGGCTGATCGTGGTGCCCGCCGGCGAGGACCACACGTACCTGCGCAGCGAGCTGGAGGCCGGGACGCCCGTGGTGTTCGCCGACCGGCCGCCGGGCGCGGGACTCGACGTCGACACCGTGCTCGCCGACAACGTCAGCGGAGCCGGGCAGGCGGTCCGCCACCTCCTGGGCCACGGCCACGGCCGGATCGCCTTCCTCGGCGACGACCCGGCCATCTTCACGGCGGCCCAGCGCCTCCAGGGCTACCGCGCGGCCCTCGGCGGCCTGTACGACGAGCGGCTGGTGGCGATGCGGCCGCCGTCGCTGGAGGCCGTACGCGCCGACCTGGCCGGCATGCTGGCCCTCGACGATCCGCCGACGGCGGTGTTCGCCGGCAACGGCCGCTACACCGTGACCGTGCTGCGCGCCCTTGCGGGGCAGCGGCTGGCGCTGGTCGGGTTCGACGACTTCGAGCTGGCCGACCTGCTGCAACCCGGGGTGACGGTGGTGGCTCAGGACCCGTCGTGGATGGGGCGGGTGGCGGCCGAGCTGCTGTTCCGCCGCCTGCGGGGCGACGTGGGGCCGTCCGAGCACATCGAACTCCCCGTCCGTCTCATCCCTCGCGGCTCCGGTGAGATCCCCGCCGCCCCTCACCCCTGACCACGGCCCCGCACCCACCGACCGGCCCGCCTCGGACCGGGTCACCTCGGCGGCCACCTGCGGAAGAGCCGCTTCCCGGATCCGCGCGTCGCGGCGCTGTGACGCGCCCGCCCCTCGGCGACGTCTTGGTCAACGGCTAGCGTTTCCCCGGAGCGATGCCGCCGCTGACGTATAGTCGTTGCGCATCAGTTCTGCAAAAGTGTTCACACACGTCATTCAGGAGCGCGCGCATGAATGCCGCCGACGTCGCACCCGAGGCGCAGACCCGATTCCCCCATGAGCTGATGTACACGGCGGCGCAGCAGTACTACATGGAGGACGCCACTCAGGGCGACATCGCCAAACGGCTGGGCGTCAGCAGGGCGACCGTCAGCCGGCTGCTCACGGAGGCCCGCAAGCAGGGCATCGTGGAGATCAAGGTGCACCGGCCCGCCTCGATGGAGGACGGCCCGCTGGCCGCTGAGGTGGCGCGGGCGCTCGGCCTGGGGCAGGTCTTCATCGTGCCCAAGGTCAGCGGCCCCGCGCTGGGCCCGTGGCTGGCCCCCGGCGTGGCGCGCGCGCTGGCCGGGGTGGGGCTGGAGTCGGGCGACGTCGTGCTCGTCTCGTCGGGCACCACGGTCTACGAGTGCGCCCGCGAAGGGCTCGGGCACTATCCGGGCGTCACGATCGCGCCCGCCGTGGGCGGCCAGGAGGAGCCCCAGCCCTGGTTCCAGACCAACGAGACCACCCGCATCCTGGCCGAACGCGTCGGCGGCGTGCCCGCCTACCTCTACGCGCCCGCCCTGCCGGGCCCCGAGCTGTTCTACTCACTCCAGCACGAGCCGTCCGTGCGCCGGGTCATGGACCTGTGGGCGCACGCCAAGTGCGCCCTCGTGGGAGTCGGCTCGGCGCCGCTGATGCGGCAGATGACGCCCGCTTTCATGCCGCGCGACGCCGAGGCCCTGCGCCAGGCCGTGGGCGACGTCTGCATGCGCGTCTACGACAGGGAGGGCATCCCGCTGACCTACCCGGGCAGCGAACGCCTGGTCGCCGCGCGGCTGGAGGAGCTGCGCCGCATCCCGGCCACCATCGCCGTCGCCGTCGGCGCGGAGAAGGTGCTCTCGATCATCTCCGGCGCCCGTGGCGGCTACTTCAACCAGCTCGTCACGGATGCCCCGACGGCGGAGGGCATTGTGGCCGCCGCACGCCAACTCTGAACATCTTTGCTGGACAAAGTTTCTGAACGCGCGCTAACGTGAGCCGCACCACAGGATAAGCCCCTGGTGAGGGGCTATGTCCATGTCTCGGGGGCAGCGAGCGTTTGGATCCGTCCGCGAGGACGTAGCGAGTGAGGAACGAACCCGTGAACAGAGCTCAGATGCGGACCACCGCGTTCGCCGTGGCGGCAGTGCTCGCAAGCTCGGTGCTGGCCGCGTGCGGCTCAGACTCCGGCTCGACCGGCGGGGACACCGCTGCCGGCGGCGACGTGCAGAACGCCAAGGTCGCCTTCCTCATGCCCGACCTCGCCTCGACCCGTTACGAGCTGCAGGACAAGCCGTTGTTCGAGGCCAAGATGAAGCAGCTCTGCCCGAGCTGCCAGGTCATCTACCAGAACGCCGACTCCGACGCGGCCAAGCAGCAACAACAGGCCAACTCCGCGCTCGCCCAGGGCGTCAAGGCGATCGTGATCGACCCGGTCGACTCCGCCGCCGCGGCCACCATCGTCAAGTCGGCCCAGTCGCAGCAGGTGCCGATCATCGCCTACGACCGGCCGATCCCGGCCACGCCGGCCGACTACTACATCTCGTTCGACAACGAGAAGATCGGCTCGATGATCGCCCAGTCCCTGGTCGACCACCTCAAGGAGGAGCAGGCCGAGGGCGGCATCCTCCAGGTCAACGGCTCCCCCACGGACGCCGCGGCCGGCCTGATCAAGAAGGGCATCCACAGCGCCGTCGACCCGAGCGGCTTCAAGCTGCTGGCTGAGTACGACACCCCCGACTGGCAACCCGAGAAGGCGCAGACCTGGGTGAGCGGCCAGATCACGCAGTACAAGGGCCAGATCGCCGGCGTGGTCGCGGCCAACGACGGCACCGGCGGCGGCGCCATCGCCGCGTTCAAGGCGGCGGGCGTGGAGGTGCCGCCGGTCACCGGCAACGACGCCGAGCCCGCCGCCGCCCAGCGCGTCATCGCGGGCGACCAGTACAACACGATCTCCAAGCCCATCAAGATCGTGGCCGAGGCCGCGGCGAACGTGGCCTGGGGCTTCATGCAGGGCGAGAAGCCCGCGGGCAAGGCCACGCTCTACGACACGCCGTCCGAGCTGTTCGTCCCCACGGTGGTCACCAAGGACAACATCAAGGAAGTGCTCTTCGACAGCGGCATCATGAAGGCCGCCGACATCTGCACGGGCGCGTACGCCAAGGGCTGCGACGAGCTCGGCATCAAGTAGGAGAGCACCGATGACCGTCCTGTCGCTGCGCGGGATCAGCAAGACCTTCGGCGCCGTGGCCGCGCTCACCGACATCGAGCTCGACGTCGCCGCGGGCGAGGTCGTCGCGATCGTGGGAGACAACGGCGCGGGCAAGTCGACCCTGGTCAAGATCCTGGCGGGCGTGCACGCGCCCGACTCGGGCAGGGTCACCTTCGAGGGCCGCGACGTCGAGATCCCCACGCCGGCCGCCGCGCACAAGCTCGGCATTGCCACCGTCTTCCAGGATCTGGCGCTCTGCGAGAACCTCAACGTGATCCAGAACCTGTTCCTCGGCCAGGAGGTCCGCCCGCTGCGGCTGGACGACGTGGCCATGGAGACCCGCTCGTGGGAGTTGCTGCGCCAGCTCTCCGCCAAGATCCCGAGCGTGCGGGTGCCGGTCGCGGCCCTGTCGGGCGGCCAGCGGCAGACCGTGGCCATCGCCAGGTCACTGCTCGGCGACCCCAAGGTGATCATCCTCGACGAGCCCACGGCCGCGCTGGGCGTGGCGCAGACGGCCGAGGTGCTCAACCTCGTCGAGCGGCTGCGCGAGAACGGCCTGGGCGTCATCATGATCAGCCACAACATGGCGGACGTGAAAGCCGTCGCCGACACCGTGGTGGTGCTGCGGCTCGGCCGCAACAACGGAGTCTTCGGCGTGGCCGACGTCTCCACCGAGGACATCATCGCCGCCATTACCGGCGCCACCGACAACGCGGTCTCCAGACGAACCGGCAAGGGAGCGTCGTCGTGAAGGAGCGCCGTCGCCTGGAGGAGCGCCCGGAGCGCAGCGACCAGAGCAGGGGAAGGCGGCGGCATAGGGCGACCGAGCCCGCCGAACGAAGTGAGGCCATGAAAACAGTGACCACGACCGCTGACAGGCAGGACGAGCGCCTGCAGGATCGCGCGGGGCTGGCCGGCGCGGTCACCGACGTGATCGAGCGCGCTCGCGGCGGCGACCTGGGCGTCATCCCGGTCGTGGTCGGGCTCGTGGTCATCTGGACGGTGCTGCAGGTCCTCAACCCGATCTTCCTGTCCAGCGCGAACCTGGTGAACCTCACGCTGGAGTCCGCCGCCGTCGGCATCATCGCGCTGGGCGTCGTGTGCGTGCTGCTGGTCGGGCAGATCGACCTGTCCGTCGGGTCGGTCAGCGGGCTGTCCGGCGCGGTGCTCGCGGTGCTGTTCGTGAGCGAGGGGTTGCCTGTCTGGCTCGCGATCGCCGCCTCGGTGCTCATGGGCGCGGCCGTCGGCTGGTTGTACGGGCAGCTGTTCAACCGGTTCGGGGTGCCGAGCTTCGTGATCACACTGGCCGGCCTGCTCGGCTTCCTGGGCCTGCAGCTGTACGTGCTGGGCGCCAAGGGGTCGATCAACCTGCCATTCGACTCGGGCCTGGTGAACTTCGCCCAGCTCGACTTCGTCCCTGCCTGGTTGTCGTACACGTTCGCGGTGGTCGCGGCCGTGTGGTTGTTCGCCAGCGGGTTCCTCCACGCCCAGCAGCGGCGCAAGGCCGGGTTGTCGGCGAGAACCGTCACCGCCCTGGCCGTCAGGAGCGCGGCGCTGCTCGTGGTGCTGGCCTTCGTGGTCTGGTATCTCGGCCAGACGCGCGGCGTCGGCTGGATGTTCGTCTTCTTCGTGGCGCTGGTGCTGATCATGCACTACCTGCTGTCGCGGACGAAGTGGGGCAGGGCCGTCTACGCCGTCGGCGGCAACGTCGAGGCCGCGCGCCGCGCGGGCATCAACGTCAGAGCGATCTACACCTCCGTGTTCGTGCTCTGTTCGACGTTCGCCGCGGTCGGCGGCATCCTGGCCGCCGCCAGGCTCGCGGCAGCCAACCAGAGCAGCGGCGGCGGCGACGTCAACCTCAACGCCATCGCGGCGGCCGTGATCGGCGGGACGAGCCTGTTCGGCGGGCGCGGCACGGCGTTCGGCGCGCTGCTCGGCGTCATCGTGATCCAGTCCATCTCCAGCGGGCTGACGCTGCTCAACCTGGACTCCTCGATCCGGTTCGTGGTCACCGGGGTGGTGCTGCTGCTTGCGGTGGTCGTCGACTCGGTGTCGCGCCGGTCGAGGACCTCACACGGCAGGGCCTGATGGCGATCATCTGCGTGGACGCGGGGACCACGGTCATCAAGGCGGTCGGCTACGACTCCTCGGGGGCGGAGTCGTACGTCGCCCGGCGGGAGACCACGGTCTCCCGGCCGGCGCCCGGCCACGCCGAGCAGGACATGGACGCCGTCTGGGCCGCGGTCGCCGACACGGTCCGCGAGGTCGCGGCCCGGATGGGCGAGCCGGGCGCCGGCGCAGGTGCGGGGCCGGGTGCGGGGCCGGGTGCGGGCCCAGGTGTGGACAGGGTCGACTTCGTGGCGGTGACGGCGCAGGGCGACGGCTGCTGGCTGGTCGACGCCACCGGCCGGCCGACCGGGCCGGCGATCCTCTGGAACGACGCCAGGGCCGCCGCCACGGTCGACGCCTGGACCCGTTCGGGGCTCGCGGCGGCGGCCTTCCGCCTGAACGGCTCCTCGGCCGCGTCCGGGCTGCCGCACGCCATCCTGACCTGGTTGCGCGCGAACGACCCCGGCCGGCTCGACCGGTCACACGCCAACCTGACCTGCGGCGGCTGGATCTTCTCCCGGATGACCGGGAAGCTCGTGGCCGACGAGTCCGACGCGTCCGCGCCGTTCATGGACCTGCGTGCGCGGGCGTATTCAGCCGAGCTTCTCGGCATGTTCGGCATGGAATGGGCCGGGCGGCTGCTGCCCGAGATCCGTTCCTGCCCGGTCGCCGAGCTGACGGCGGGCGCCGCCGCGTCGCTCGGCCTGCCCACCGGCACGCCGGTCGTGATGGCCCCCTACGACATCGCCTCGACGGCCCTGGGCGCGGGCGCGGTGGCGCCGGGGCAGGCGTGCGGCATCCTCGGCACCACGCTGTGCACCGAGGTCATCGTCGGAGCCCCCGACCTGGACGGCGACCCGATCGGCATCACGATCGCGCTGCCCGGCGGCTATCTGCGGGCCTTCCCCACGTTCGCCGGCACGGAGGTCGTGCAGTGGACGTGCCGCCTGCTGGGCCTGGACGACCCGGCCGAGCTGGGCGAGCTGGCCCGGCAGAGCCCGCCGGGCGCGGGCGGCCTGACGTTCCTGCCCTACCTGTCGCCCGCCGGGGAGCGGGCGCCCTTCTCCGACCCACTGGCGAGGGGCGCGCTGCACGGCATGTCGTTCGAGCACGGCCGCGAGCACGTCGCCAGGGCCGCGCTCGAAGGGCTCACGATGGTCATCCGCGACTGCCTGGCCGCCACCGGCA
The DNA here is from genome assembly GCF_004349015.1 of Nonomuraea diastatica. Classification (NCBI taxonomy): domain Bacteria; kingdom Bacillati; phylum Actinomycetota; class Actinomycetes; order Streptosporangiales; family Streptosporangiaceae; genus Nonomuraea; species Nonomuraea diastatica. The sequence continues at coordinate 113,845 of NZ_SMKP01000001.1, read as the reverse complement.
CCGCGCCGACGGAGCTGCGCGCGAGCGGGGGCGGCTCGGCCAGCGCCACCTGGCTGGCGATGATCGCCGACGTCACCGGGCTGCCCGTGCGCCGCCCGGCCGACGCCGAGGTGGGCGCGCGGGGCGCGTACCTGGTGGGGCTGGCCGCCACGGGCGCCGCGCCGTCCGTCGCCGACGCGGCGGCCCAGCACGTACGCCTGCGCGACGCCGTCGAGCCCGATCCCGGGCGCCAGGCCCGCTATACCCGGCTCTTCGACGACTTCCTGAGCCTCCGGGGCGCCAGCGCAGGCACGTGGCCGCTGCTCGCCGACATGAGGGGCTGTACATGAGCGTGTGGATCGGCGTCGACCTCGGGACGCAGAGCGTCCGGGCGATGGCCGTCACCGGCGGCGGCGACGTGCTCGGCGCCGCCGCGCGCCCGCTGACCAGCCACCGTGACGGTCCCCGCCACGAGCAGGACCCCGAAGAGTGGTGGCGGGCGCTGGCCGGCGCCACCCGCGAGGCGCTGCGTGACGTGCCTCCGGGGCGGGTGGCGGGAGTGGCGGTGGACGCCACCTCTGGAACGATCCTGCTCGCCGACGCCCGCGGCGGGGCGCTGACGCCCGCGCTGATGTACGACGACCGGCGGGCGGCGGACGAGGTCGCGCGGGTCAACGAGGTGGGCGGGCACGTGTGGGAGCGGCTCGGCTACCGGCGCATGCAGCCCAACTGGGCGCTGCCGAAGCTGCTGTGGTTGCTGCGCGACGCGCCGCAAGGGGCGCGGCCGGCGCACCAGAGCGACTTCGTCAACCGGCGGCTGACCGGCCACGAGGTGGCCACCGACCTGAGCAACGCGCTCAAGACCGGCGTCGACCTGATCGAGGAGCGCTGGCCCGCCGAAGTGCTCGACGCGCTGGGGGTGCCCGCGGAGATCCTCCCCGAGGTCGTACGGCCGGGCGCCCGGCTGGGTGTGGTGTGTCCTGAGGCCGCCGAGCAGACCGGCATCCCGGCCGGCACGCCGGTGGTCGCCGGGACCACGGACGGCTGCGCGGCCCAGCTCGGCGCGGGGGCGCAGCAGGCCGGCAGCTGGAACTCCGTGCTGGGCACCACGCTGGTGCTGAAGGGCGTGACGGAGGAGCTGATCCACGACCCGCTCGGCGTCGTCTACTCGCACCGCGCGCCGGACGGCTCGTGGTTGCCCGGCGGGGCGTCGAGCACGGGAGCGGGCGTGCTGAGCCGGGACCTCCCCGGCCGTGACCTCGACACGCTCAGCGCCCAGGCCGCCGCCAGGTTCGGCCCGGATCCGGGATCGCCGGGTCTCTCTGCCGGATGGCCGAGGGCGATCACCTACCCGCTGGTCTCCCGGGGGGAACGGTTTCCCTTCGCCGCGCCCGACGCGGAGTCCTTCACGCTCGGCTACCCGGCCGACGACGTCGACCGCTACGCGGCGATCCTGCTCGGCGCGGCCCTCGTCGAACGGCTCTCCTTCGACTACCTCGACCTGCTCGGCGCCCCCGCGGACGGCGAGATCATCCTGACCGGCGGCGCCACCAGGAGCGCGTACTGGACCCGGCTCAGGGCCGACGTCCTCGGCCGCCCGGTGACGTTGCGGGAGAACGCCGAACCCGCGCTCGGCATGGCCGTGCTCGCGGCCGGCAGCGCCACGGGTGGGCTCGATGGCGGGTCTCCCGGGGAACACGGCCGGATGATCAGGACGCGGGCCGTGGTCGAGCCATCAGGGGCCGACCTGCGCGAGGCGTACCTGCGTTTCGTCGCCGAGCTGGAACGCCGCGGCTGGCTCGGCGAGGCCGCCGCACGACACGCCCGTGAAAGGACCGCCCGATGACCGAGCTCGTGCTCGTGCGCCACGGCGAGACCGTCTGGCACGCCGAGAACCGCTACGCCGGGCTCACCGACATCGAGCTGACCCCGCGCGGCCACGAGCAGGCCGCCCGGCTCGCCGGATGGGCCGCGACCGCGGGCCTTGAGGGCGTGTGGGCCTCGACGCTGAGCCGGGCCCGCATCACCGCCGAGGCGAGCGCCACAGCGGCGAAGGTGGCGACGCGCGTGGACGCCAGGCTGCGCGAGCTGGACTTCGGCCAGGGCGAGGGCCTGACGTCGGCAGAGATGGCGGCCCGCTTCCCCGAGGCCCGCGCCGCGTTCGAGGCCGACCCCGCAGCACACCCGCTGCCGGGAGGCGAGGACCCGCGTCAGGCCGCCGAGCGTTTCGTCGCCGCGCTGCACGACATCGCCGCCGCGCACCACGGCGGACGCGTGCTGGTGGTCGCGCACACCACCGCTCTCAGGCTCGCCCTGTGCCACCTCATCGGGGTGCCGCTCGGCGAATACCGGCGGCTGTTCCCCCGTCTGGACAACTGCGCGCTGACCGAGCTGCGGCTGAACGCGGGACGGCCGGCGCTGCTGCAGTACAACTCCCCGATTGGAGCCGTTCGTTGACCATCCGAGTCCTTGCCGCAGGCGACCACTTCGTCCAGAACCGCCTGCTCATCGACGCGCTCAGGCGGGAGGTGCCCTCCGAGGTGGACTTCCGCGAGCTGACGCTGCCGTGGCCGGTGGAGCCGTTCGGCCGGGTGGGCGAGGTCGAGGAGGCATCCGACGTGGAGGACGCGCTGATCGAGGCGCTGCGCGGCGTCGAGGTCTGCGTGACCCAGATGGCCCCGCTGACCAAGCGCGTCCTGGACGCCTCCCCCGATCTGCGGCTGTTCTGCGTGAGCAGGGGCGGGCCGGTGAACGCCAATCTGGAGGCGGCCGCGCAGGCGGGCGTGGCCGTGACGTACGCGCCGGGCCGCAACGCCGTGGCCACCGCCGAGCACACGCTCGCCATGCTGCTCGCCGCCACCCGCAGGATCCCGCGGACGCACGCCGACCTGGCGGGCGGCGTGTGGCGGGGCGACTACTACACCTACGACAACGTGGGCCCCGAACTGGAGGGCGGCACGGCCGGCCTGATCGGGTACGGCGCCATCGGCAGCCGCGTGGCCCGCATGCTGGCGGGTTTCGGCGCGGAGGTCCTGGTCCACGACCCGTACGTGGACGTGCCCGGCAAGGTGAAGCTCCCCGAGCTGCTCGAACGCTCCCGTTTCGTCTCCCTGCACGCCCGCGCCACCCCCGAGACCACCGGCATGATCGGCACGGCCGAGATCGCCGCCATGCCGCAGGGTTCGGTCCTGGTCAACTGCGCGCGCGGCGCGCTGCTGGACTACGACGCGCTGTGCGACGCGCTGGAGTCCGGGCACCTGTTCGGTGCCGCCATGGACGTCTTTCCCGAGGAGCCGATCCCGCCGGGCTCGCGCCTGCTCGCCGCGCCGAACCTGGTGATGACCCCGCACCTGGCCGGGGCCAGCAAGGAGACGGCGATGAAGGCGGCCTCGATCGTGGCCGCGGACGTGGCCCGCTACGTGCGCGGCGAGCCACTGGCCCATGTGGCTACCCCTTGAGCGCGCCCGCCATGAGCCCGCGCATGAAGAACCGGCCGAGCAGGATGTAGATCAACATCGTCGGGATGGACGAGAGGATGGCCGCCGCCATCTGCTGGCTGTACGGGGTGGCCTGCGCGCCCGCGATGTTGTTCAGCATGACGGTCGCCGGCCAGCTCGTCGGCCCGGTCAGGAACACGGCGAACAGGAAGTCGTTCCAGAGCGAGGTGAACTGCCAGATGACGACCACCGCGATCGCGGGCGCCGACACCGGCAGCACCACCGACCAGTACGTCCGCAACATGCCCGCGCCGTCCACCCGCGACGCCTCGATGAGCTCGTCGGGGATCGTGACGTAGTAGTTGCGGAAGATCAGCGTGCAGATCGGGATGCCGTAGACGACGTGGGCGAGCACCAGCCCGGGGATGCCGCCGTAGAAGACGCCCTGCAGCCCGGTCAGGTCGTTCAGCCCGACGAGCAGCTGCACCAGCGGGATCATCACTCCCTGGTACGGGATGAACATGCCGAACAGGAACAGGGTGAACAGCAGGTCCGCGCCGGGGAAGCGCCACTTGGACAGCACATAGCCGTTCATGGAGCCCAGCGCGCACGACAGCAGCGAGCCGGGCACGGCCAGCAGCACGCTGTTCCACAACCCTGGGGCGAGTTTCTCCCAGGCGACCCGCCACGCCTCGGTCGTCCACGTCTGCGGCAGGTTCCAGGCCTGGCTGGGGTCCGCCTCCGTGAGCGGCTTGAAGCTGGTGACCAGCAGGACATAGATCGGGATCAGGAAGATCACCACGAAGGCGATCAGCACGCCGAACCGCGTCCAGGCGAACGCCGTGCCCCTCCGCCCGGCCCTCACCGCTGTCATTGACGCCTCTCCTTACGCACGGACCAGATCAGGTACGGGATCACGAAGATCGCCACGCTGAGGACGATGTAGGAGGCGATCGTGGCCCCCTTGGCGGGATCGTGGGAGTCGAAGACCGCCACCCACATGAACACCGCGGGAACGTCGGTGATGATCTGCTTGCCCGACACCGCGACGATCAGGTCGAAGACCTTGAGCGAGATGTGCCCCAGGATGATCAGCGCGGACAGGGTCACCGGCCTGAGCAGGGGCAGCACGACGTGCCGGTAGACGCCCCACTCGTTGCAGCCGTCCACGCGGGCGGCCTCGCGCAGTTCCTCGGGCACACCGCGGAAACCGGCCAGGAACAACGCCATGACATATCCGGACATCTGCCAGATGGCCGGCAGCGCCATCGCCGCCATGCCCCAGTCCGGATCCCTGAACCACTGCCACTGCGGCAACCCGATCGCGTCGAACAGCCGGTTGAGCCCGACCGCCCGCTCGCCCGTCCCCGAGTTCATCAGCCACCGCCACACGATCCCGGTCGCGACGAACGAGATGGCCATCGGGAACAGGTAGATCGCCCGGAACGTCCCCTCGCCCCTGATGCCCTTCTCCATGAGGAACGCCAGCAGCCACCCGAGCACCAGCGCCCCGAGCACGAACACGACCGTGAACACGATCGCGTGCTGGACCGACAGGTGCCATCGGGCCTGGTCCCAGATGTCGATGAAGTTCTGCAGCCCCACGAACTCGCCCTCGGACACCTCATCGTGCTTGTCCGTCATGGCCAGCCGGAAGTTCCAGCCGAGCATGCCGTACACGAAGACGCCGATCAGAATGATCGACGGCGTGACGAGGAGAAGCCCGGGCAGCCACGTGCGCGCCCGCCTCACAAGCAATCCCTCCCACGGACGCGGCAGGCCGCCGAGTGCGGCCTGCCGGGCCCGTCGCGTGGTTGTCCTACCGGATCCTCTACTGGGCGTTGGCCGTGGCCGCGTCGGCCAGCCCCTGCTGCAGCGCCTTGACGTCCTTGGTGCCGAGGAACAGGCCGACCTGCTCGTTGATCGCGGCCAGCCACGGCTGGTTCACCGCCACACCGTGCTGGACCGACCCGGCGAGCTTGTTGCTCGACCAGTCCTTCAGCGCGTCGGCCAGGTAGTCGGTGTAGAGCGACTCGTCGGCATCCTTGCGTGCGGGGATCGAGCCCTTCTTCGGGTTGAAGGCGTCCTGGCCCTCCTTGCTTGCCGCGACCTTCAGCCAGGCCAGCGCCCCGTCACGGTTCTTCGCGCCCTTGGGCAGGGTGAAGCTGTCGGACAACCACAGGTACGTGCCCTCGGTGCCGGGAGCGGGCGCCCAGTCGAAGTCGGTCTTCGACTCCTTGCCCAGGCCGCCCTCCGGAGGGTTGTGGAAGTAGCCGTAGGCCCAGTCGCCCATGATGTTGAAGGCGGCCTCGCCGTCGGCGACCTGCTTGGCCGCGGGCTGCCAGTCGTCCTGCGGGTCGCCCGCGTACTCCATGATCTTGGCGAAGTTCTGCAGGGCCGTGGTCACCTGCGGGCTGTTCCAGTCGGCGCCCGGATTGAACAGGGCGTTGTACGCGTCGGTGCCCAGCGAGCCGAGCAGCACGCTCTCCAGCAGGTGGGTGACGGTCCACTCGGAGCCGATCGACAGCGGGATCTTGCCCTTGGCCTTGACCTTCTCCAGGGCCGCGACGAACTCCTCGATCGTCTTGGGCGCCCCGGCCACACCGGCCTCCTTGAGCACCGCCGGGTTGAACCACAGGACGTTGGACCGGTGGATGTTCACCGGCACCGAGTAGATCTTGCCCTCCACGCTGATCTGCTCGACGAGCTGGGCCGGGAAGACCTCCTTGAGCTTCAGCTCGTCGTAGAGCGAGGTCAGGTCCTCCAGGTTGCCGGCCTTGATGTAGCCCTGCAGCTCGGCACCCGCGTGGCCCTGGAAGGTGTCAGGAGGGGTGCCCGCCTGGAGCTTCGACTGCAGCAGGGCCTTGGCCTTGTCGCCGGAGCCGCCCGCCACCGCCGCGTCGAAGAAGGTATAGGTCGGGTTCTGGTCCTCGAAGATCTTCCGCATCGCGGCAAGGCCGTCGGCCTCACCCGGGCCCGTCCACCAGGAGAAGACCTCAACCTGCTGTTTCCCGCCGCTGTCGGCGGAGGGCGACTGTGCTGTCTGCGCACCGCCACCGCCGCAGGCCGTCAGGCCCAGCACGCTCACCATCGTGATCGAGGCGGCCACCAACCACCGTCGCATCGCACACCATCCCTTCGAAGCCCCCCGAAGCAGGTGATTCTTGACAACGTTGTCAACAACGGCTATCAACCCACTTTCCCCGCCGCGCCGTCAAGGGAGAGCGGGTAACAGGTCCGCATAATCAGCTCAAGCGCGCCTCAACACGCCGCCGGGACCCGACACCACCGTGACGCTGAAACCGTGGCCCCCCGCCAGGTCGTCGCCGTGCGCGGCGACCACCGTCGCCCCCTTCGACACGCCCAGCGCGATCAGGGCCGGCAGGTCGCAACCCCCGCCGGGAGTCCACGTGGCCAGCACCACGTCCGACTCGGTCAGGCGTACGGGCCGGTCGAGCTCGGCCATCCTGGCCAGCAGGTCCGCGTGCGACAGCCGGCGGCCGCCGGCCGGCAGGAGCGCGGTCTGGCGCCTGGCGTCGAGCACGGGCAGCGCGGTGGGCGCGAGCGAGACCAGCTCGCTGAAGTCGATCGTGTCGAGCGCCGCGCCCAGCGAGACGATCTGCCGCACGCGGGACCGCTCGGCCGCGCGCACCGCCGTCGCCGCCAGGTCCGGCGTTGTGACGAGGGTGCGCGCGTCGCACTCCCGCAACCACGCGGCCAGCTCGTACGCGCCGAGCGCCGGATCGATGGGCGCCGCCACCCCGCCCGCGGCCAGCACCGTGTGCACGGCCAGCGTCTGCGCGCCCGCCGTCGAGACGTGCACGCCCACCACCTGATCACGCCGCGCACCCCTGGACACCAGGCCCGATGCCGCCCTGGTCACCTCGGTCACCAGCTCGCGGTAGCCGTAGACGCGACCGCCCCGCACGTCGACGAGTGCCGGCCGGTCGCCACGCCCGTAGGCCAGCCGGAAAACCTCGTGGATCACGGTGCCGGTGGTCGGCTTCATGCCTGACAACGTACGGCCGCCTGACGGGACCGGCATCCGCCGATGTGTGTAGGCCGATATGCATTATTCGGGCGGGCCCGAGCCCTGCGTGGCTCGAGCCCGCGGTCACGCGCCCACGACCGGACCGCCACCCCTCCGAGGAGGCCCGGCCGGCACGGACACGTGACGACCCACACGCGAGGCAAGCCCCGCGATCGAACGGTAAGCCCTCCGGGCACCCCCGCACATGCTCTGACATGGCCATTCGACGATGTAGACGGCCGGCGCGGCCATGTGTAGAAGCTCAACGGCTGCCGATCATCCATGCGGCGATCTGTGTACGCGTGGAGAAGCCCAGCTTCGACAGGATGTTGGCCACGTGGCGGGCGGCGGTCGCCGGGCTGATGACCAGCTCGTCGGCGATCGCCCGGTTGCTGAGCCCTCTCGCGACCAGCTCGGCGATCTCGCGTTCCCTGGCCGTGAGCCTGCTCTCCTGGACGACCGGGACGAACGCCGCCGCCGGCGGGTCGGGCCGCGTGCCGTCGAGCACGCAGGACACCGCCTGGTCGGCCGTCATCTTCGCGCCCTCGGCCCAGAGCACGGCCACCAGCTCGTCGCCGAGGAGCGCCCGCGCGGGACGCAGGACGTTCTCGGTGCGCGCGTCGGGCTGGCGGCCGCGCAGCGCCACGGAGGCCGCGATCAGCAACACCCCCAGCCGGTGGTCGCCCTCGGCCGTGGCCAGGCTCGCCCACGCCTCCAGCCTTCTGGCGATGCCGCAGCGCAGCCCGGCGTCGCGGCTGAGCACCAGCGCCTCGGTGAGCATGGCCCTGGCCGTCGCCAGGTCTCCCTGGTCGAGCGCCACACCGCCGAGCCCGGCCAGGCCGCTCGCCTTCTGCTGCCTGGCGTCGACGTGCCCGATGAGGCTCAGCGCCGACTCGTAGTGCCGCTTGGCCGCGGCCAGGTCTCCCGTGCTCCTCGCCACCTGCGCCAGGCCGATGTGGCCGGACGAGCGCCCGACGTGGTTGTCGAGCTCCTCGTTGATCGCCAGGACCTCGCCGTACGCGCGCCGCGCCTCGCGCAGCCGGCCCTGGCGCAGGGCCGACGCCGCCCTGCCGCTGTGGGCCAGCGACTCCAGGATGCGGTCGCCGGACCGCTTGGCCGCATCCAGCGCCCGGGCCGTCATGTCGTGATCGCCGGTCAGCCAGGCCAGCACGATCAGGCCGGCGGCCACGCCGTACATGTCGTGGGCGGTCGCGCACGCGGCCAGCCCGGCGCGGACCCACCGCAGAGCGGGCTCCCTGTCACCCGCCGCCAGGGCCAGCTCGCCGCGCAGGATCGTGGCCTGTCCGCGCAGCGCCGGCGGCACCCGCGGGGCGTCGAGAGCCAGCAGCCGGTCGAGCCGGTCGGCCACGTCGAGCTTGCGCCCGCAGCCGGTCAGCAGGAAGCGCACGTCGGTCAGCATGGTGAGCGCGGTCTCCGGCGCCTGGGTGGAGATCGACCAGTCGCAGGCCGCGGCGACCTCGGCCTTGAGCCCGTCGAACAGGTTGATGTAGCGCTCCACCACCGGCCACGACATGCGCCGCTCCGGCGCCACCACCCTCCTGAACCCGGCCGCCATGCCGGCCAGCGCCATCAGGTGGCGGTGCCGCACCTCGGTCGCCTCCCCCGACTCGGCGAGTTGCTCCAGCGCGTATTCGCGAACCGTCTCCAGCAGCCGGTAGCGCGCCTGGCCAGCGATCTCGCCGTCGAGCGCCACCAGCGACTTGTCGACCAGGTCGCACAGCCGGGGCAGCACCTCCTCCTCGGGCAGGCCGGGGCCCGAACACACACGTTCGGCCAGGTCGAGCGTCCACCCGGCGCGGAAAACGGTCGTACGGCGCAGCAGCACCCGCTCCTGCGGGCTGAGCAGCCGGTAGCTCCAGTCGACCGCCGCCCTGAGCGTCCTGTGCCGGGCGGGAGCCGTCCGCGGGCCGCCCGCCAGCAGCCGGAACCGGTCGTCGAGCCGCTCCACGAGCTGGCGTACGGACAACACCCTGACCATGGCGGCGGCCAGCTCGATCGCCAGCGGCAGCCCGTCGAGCTCCCGGCACAGTGTCACGACCAGCGGCAGCGTGTCGGCGGTCAGCTCGAAGCCGGGCCTGGCGGCGGCCGCCCTGGCCGCGAACAGCCGCACGGCCTCGCTGCCCTCGCCGTCGATCGACAGCGGCGGCACCCGCCAGACCGTCTCCCCGGGCACGCGCAGCGGCTCCCTGCTGGTGGTCAGGACGGTGAGCCCGGGACATGAGCCGAGCAGGTCGCGGCAGAGCTCGGCGCACTCGCCGATCACGGGCTCGCAGTTGTCGAGCAGCAGCAGCACACGCCGGCCGCCGATCAGCGCGCCCGGGTCGCCCGTGACGCCCAGCGACGCCGCCACGTGCGCTCTGACCTCGCCCTCCCCCACGTCGGCCAGCTCGGCCAGCCGCACTCCGCCCGCGTGGACGGGGGCGACCCGCGCCGCGAGCCGCAGGGCCAGCCGGGTCTTGCCGATGCCGCCCGCCCCGCACAGCGTCACCACCCGCGAAACGCGCATCAGCTGGACAAGCTCGTCCACATCGGACTCCCGGCCCACGAACGTGTTCGACTCGGCCGGCAGGTTGGTGAGGTCAGCGAATCGCAGCATCACTGTGAGTGTGTCACCAACTACGTCGCGCGCCCACAGTGAAATCCACGAGAAGTATGGGTGCCCGCGCACACTGACCTCTGAACCCTCCACTCCACCGCCTGCCGCTCCCGTCACGCCAGGGCGGCCTCGATCACCGCTCGCGCCACCTCACCCACCGCGTCCGCCCGGTGCCCCGGGTTCTCCAGCACCACCCCCACCGCCACCTCCGGCGCGTCCGCCGGCGCGAACGCCGTCACCAGCGCATGGTCTCCCGTGACCATGCCCTTCTCGGAGGTGTCGGACTTGGCGGCGACCTCCACCCCGGGGATGGCCGCCGGGCCGCCCGCGTGCGTGACCGTCGTCATCATCGCCGCCAGGTACCTCGCCAGCACGGGTGACAGGGCCGTACGGTAGGGCGCCGGATTAGCCCGGCCGATCACCGAGCCGTCCGGCAGCCGCTGCTCCTCCACCAGGTACGGCCGCATCAGCACCCCGTTGTTGGCCACGGCCGCCGACAACATGGCCAGCATCAGCGGCGTCACCCGGTCGTAGTGGCGGCCGATCGCGGACAGCGCGGTCCGCGCCCGGTCCATGGCGACCGGATACCTGCTGGGCGTCGTGCCCAGCGGGATCGTCAGACCCGTCGCATTGAACCCGAAAGCCTCGGCCTGGTCCCGCAGCAGGTCCTGCCCAAGCTGGAGCCCGATGCCGGCGAACGCGGTGTCGCACGACGCCATGAACGCGTACGCGAGTGTCGGCCGCTCCTGCGCGCAGCGGTCGCCGTTGTCCACGTACATGGGGGTGCCGGGCAGTCGCAGGCGGGCGGGCGCGTCCACCACGGTCGACGGGGTGTACTCGCCGGAGGCCAGCGCCGCCGCCGTGGTGACCAGCTTGAACGTGGACCCGGGCGGATACAGCCGGTGCAGCGCCCGGTTCACCATCGGCCGCGCGGGGGCGTCGCGGAACCGCCTGGCCGTCTCGGCGAGCCGGTCGGGGTCGAAGGTGGTCAGGGCGTTCGGGTCGTAGGCCGGGTAGCTGGCCAGCGCCAGGATCGCCCCCGTCGCCGGGCTGATGGCCACCGCCGCGCCCGGGACCCCGGTCGCCTTGAGACTCTGGTAGGCCGCCCACTGCGCCCGCTCGCTGATCGTCAGCCGGACGTCGGCCCCCTCCACGACGCCGTCCCTGACCAGCGACTGCACCCGCACCTTGGCGTCGTCGCCGGACAACACCGCGTCCTGCGCGCGTTCGATGCCGGTGGAGCCCGACAGGGAGACGTGGCCGGTGACGGGCGCGTACAGCTCGCCGTGCCGGTAGACCCGCCGGTAGAGGTACGGGCCCTCGCCGGTCGGGCGGCTGACGGCGACGGGCGTGCCCTCGTAGGTGAGGATGTCACCGCGCGGACGTTCGAACCTGGCGATCAGGGGCCGCTCGTTCCGGGGGTCGGCGTTGAGCGTGTGCGAGCCGAACGCCTGGATGAGCGTCACGTGCGCCAGCAACACGAACAGCATGGCCGCGCACGACCTGGCGACGCGGCGGAGCGGGATGTCGATCCGCCGCGCCCACGATGCCATGCCCTTCGGTCTACCAACCGGGGCGCAAAGCCCGGGCTAGATGAGACTGCGGTAGTAGGAGATCTTGTTACGGATGTAGCTCTGCCGCTCGCCGAGGTTCGCGATCTGCGCCCGCACCTGGTCGTCGTGCTCCTCCAGGAGCTTGATGCGGTCGGGGATCGTGTGGTCGCCCGCGCGTACGAGCTCGGCGAAGCGGAGCATCTGGGCGATGGGCATGCCCGTGTCGCGCAGGCAGCGCAGCGTGCCCAGCCAGCCGATGTCCTCCTGGCTGAACCGGCGTTGCCCGGCCGCGTTCCTGCCGACGCGCTCCAGCAGGCCGATCTTCTCGTAATAGCGCAAGGTGTCGATGCTGAAGCCGGTTTCCTGCGCGACTTGGGCGGGTGTGTACACGCTCATGTGTCCTCCTCCGCCGGCCACATCCGGTCGTGACGCTGCTCCACGCGCCCAAGCATCCCACCTGGAGCGCACTCCAGGTCAACCGGTCCGGCGGGGCTTGACACGGAGTGCGCTCCAGCTCCCAAAGTCAGACCCATGAACATCGCCATCGGCACGATTCCCTTCGGCACGACCGTCGACCTGCACGACACCTTCGCCATTCTCGACCGGTTCCACGAGGCGGGCGGCACCATGCTCGACACGGCCAACAACTACCCGTTCTGGGTGGAGGGCCGCACGGGGGACGAGAGCGAGCTGGCCATCGGCAAGTGGCTGGCCGCGCGGGGCAACCGCGACGAGATCTTCATCAGCACGAAGGCCGGCGCCCGGCCCACCGTCCCCGGCGACACCACCCTCGACTCGGCCGAGGGCCTGTCCGCCCCTGTCGTCGCCAGGGCCGTGGAAGGCAGCCTCAGCAGGCTCGGGACCGACCACATCGACCTGTACTGGTCGCACATCGAGGACCGCTCCGTACCGCTGGAGGAGACCCTGGGTGCGTTCGACGAGCTGGCCCGGAAGGGCAAGATCCGCGCGGCGGGGGCGAGCAACATCGCGACCTGGCGGCTCGAACGGGCCAGGAACATCTCCGCCGCGAACGACTGGATCGCCTACACCTACGTCCAGCTCCGGCACACGTACCTGCGGCCCCGGCCGCTCACCAGGCCGGCGGAGGCGGGGCACACGCTGGCCTCCGACGAGACCTTCGACTACCTGGCCGCCGAACCGGACATGACGTTGTGGGCGTACAACACGCTGATGTTCGGCGCGTACACGCGTCCCGACCGGCCCATTTCCGAAATGTACGATCATTCGGGCACGACCCGGCGCCTGGCCGTGCTCCACGAGGTCGCCAAGGAACTGGGCGCGACCCCGAACCAGGTCGTCCTCGCCTGGCTGATGGCCGACGGCATCGTCCCCATCGTCGGCGTCTCGACGATGGCCCAGCTGGAGGAGGCCATCGGCGCCGCCGACCTCAAGCTGGACCAGGACCTCCGCGCCCGCCTGGACTCCCCCGTGTGACCTGGCTCCCGCGCCCTCACGGCGGGGCCACCGGCGCGAGTGCCGAGTGGGTGCTGCTCAGGGGAGGTGGTCGGCGAGGTAGCGGCGGACGAGTTGCTTGCACTCGGCGATCAGCCTCGCGTCGCCGCGGGGATCGGTTCTGAAGGCCAGTTTGAGCACCGCGTCCGTGGCCTCGACCGCCACCAGCAACGCCCGGTCCAGGCCGGGGCCCACGGGCGCGCCCAGGAGTTCGAGGGTGAGCCTGCGCAGCCGGTCGGCCACCACCGCGTTGTTCTCGTGGGTGCCGTCGAGCGCCTGCTTGCTCCCCTCCACCGGAATCCCGCCCGTGGTGACCAGCACCTCGCCGAAGTCCATGACCGAGAACCCGGGAGTCGTGCGCTTCATGTCGACGAACTCGTCGACGGCCAGGTCGACGAGGTCGGTCCAGTGCGAGGGGTCGGCCGTCGCGACGCGTTCGGTGATGCGCCCGAGGAACGCCTCCAGGTTGCGCCTGGCCAGCGCCCGCACCAGGCCCTGCTTGTCGTGGAAGAACTGGTAGAAGGTACCGATCGGCACCTCGGCCCGGCGAGCGACCTCCTTCGTGGTCAGTGCGTCGTAACCGACCTCGTCGAGCAGGAGCGCACACTCGTCGAGCATCCGTTCCACCCGTTCCAGGCTGCGGCGCTGGGCGGGACGGCGGCGCAAGGTACTCGTCATGGTCACCATCCTGTCCTATTACCGGCAGAAAAGGTCCATTACCGTGGCTCGGTAACGTGAGCGAGGAGAGCCTGGAATGTTCCTGTGGGGCACGGCCACCGCGGCCTACCAGATCGAGGGCGCCGTCCACGAGGACGGCAGGGGTGTCTCCATCTGGGACACGTTCGCGCACGAGCCCGGCCGGACCCGAGACGGCCACACCGGCGACGTGGCGTGCGACCACTACCACCGCTGGCGCGAGGACGTCGCACTCATGTCGGGTCTGGGGCTGAACGCCTACCGTTTCTCGATCGCCTGGCCGCGTGTGCAGCCCACGGGCTCGGGCGCGGTGAACGAGAAGGGGCTCGACTTCTACGACCGGCTCGTGGACACGCTGCTGGCGGCGGGCGTCCAGCCGGTGCCGACGTTGTTCCACTGGGATCTCCCGCAGGCGCTGCAGGACCGCGGCGGGTGGATGAGCCGCGAGACAGCCGAGCGCTTCGCCGAGTACGCCGCGATCGCCGCCCGTCGCCTGGCCGACCGTGTCCCACTCTGGATCACCCTGAACGAGCCGTTCGTGCACATGGCCTTCGGCTACGCCATGGGCGTGCACGCTCCCGGCCAGGCCCTCATGACGGACGCGCTCCCCGCCGCCCACCACCAGCTGCTCGGCCACGGCCTGGCCGTGCGGGCGCTGCGCGCGGCCGGAGCCCGGCAGGTGGCGCTCACCAACAACTGCACCCCGGTCAGGGCGGCGTCGGCGGACGAGGCCGACGTCAAGGCCGCCGAGGCGTACGACACCCTGCACAATCGCCTGTTCAACGACCCCGTGGTGCTCGGCAGATATCCAGATCTGTCGGCCTACACCGCCGCCCTCGACTTCCTGCAGGACGGCGACCTGGAGACCATCGCCGCACCCCTGGACGCCCTCGGGATCAACTACTACCAGCCGACCCGCATCGCCGCCCCCACGGCCGAAGGGCTGCCGTTCACCGACGCGGGCATCACCGGCCATCCGACCACGGCCTTCGGCTGGCCGGTCGTCCCCGACGGCCTGCGCGAGCTGCTCACGGGCCTCACATCCCGGTACGGCGCCGCCCTCCCCCCGATCCTCGTCACGGAGAACGGCTGCTCCCAGGACGACGTGCTGACCGAGCACGGCACCGTCGAGGACGCCGGGCGCATCGCGTTCCTGCGGGGCCACATCGAGGCGATGCGGCAGGCCATGGCCGCAGGCGTCGACGTGCGCGGCTACTTCGTCTGGTCGCTGCTGGACAACTTCGAGTGGGCCGAGGGCTACCACCAGCGCTTCGGCCTCGTCCACGTGGACTTCGCGACCCAGCGCCGCACCCCGAAGGCGTCGTACGCGTGGCTGAAGGAGTTTCTCGCGGGTCAGAACACCGACACGTGAACGTGGTCGTAGTGGTTGGCGGTCACCCCGCCCCGGTTGGACATCGGGTCCCAGCCGCCGCCCGAGCGGATGTCGTAGTAGCGCTGCTTCCAGATGATGTACATCACGCCGAGCCTGGCGCCGTTCTTGATGAGCCACGCCGCGAGGGCGTCGCCGTTGGCCGCGTCGGCGCCGCCGGCCATAGTGCCGCCCCTGGACATCATGAAGTCGCAGGCCCGGCCCTTGCCGTGTTCGCCGGGGTCGCCGGGGCGCAGGCAGCCGACGCCGTACTTCATGGGGAAGTTCTGCATGATCTCCGCGCGGACCGAGACCATGCGCTGGGTCAGGCCCTCTGACCCGCCGGGCTGCTGGAAGCCGTACTTGGAGAGCAGGCGCTGGACCTCGCGCCGCTTGCCCTGCATGGCCTTGATCTCCTTGCGGAGCTTCTCGATCTTCTCGTTGGCCTTGAGCTTCGCCTCCTTGTGCTTCTTGATCAGCCTCTGGATGCTCCTGACCCGCTCGGTGCGCTCGTTGGCCATGTAGCCCATGTTGGCGGCCTGGCCCAGCATTTTGTACGGGTCTTCGTTGGGCGCGATCAGCCGGAAGTTGTCGAGCGGGCCGACGATGTAGGCGGTCTGCGCGATCCGGCCCACTTCGGCCTGGGCCGCCTTGAGCTTGGCCTCCAGATCGCCGGAGGTGTCGGTGGCCTTCTTCGCCTGGATCCTGATCTCTTCCAGGATCTGGATCTGGCCGCGGTACTGCTCGCTGAGCCGGGCCGCCTGCTTGGTGAGTTTGCGCAGCTCAGCGGGCGAGGGGTCGGCTGCGGCCGGTTGTCCGGGCTGGAGGCCGAGCAGCCCGGCGAGGACGGTGACAAGAACGGCGAAGCGCCAGATCCTCACACCCGCCCCCTCCCCTCATAGACGGACCGAAACTATAGAAGATGATCTTGATCTCTGTCATCCGAACGACCGAACTGCCGCACCTTTGGCGATGATTCTGGGCATTTGTCCGGCTCCGGGACGAGCCAGCAAATTGGGCCTTGCGTAGATCGCTCCAAACGTCAAGATGACGGCGAACTCGTCTCTGCGAAGGGGCAGACACCCGTGTCTCGATCATCGATCCTCGCCGCCGCCGTGATCCTCGGCCTAGGCACGTCCCTCGTGGCCACCGCGCCCGCGCAGGCGTCCGTGGACCCGCTGCCGGCCCGTGACCGCATCGAGCTCTACCAGCTCGACAGCCCGCCGGGCACCGCCCAGACCCTCAGGGAGAAGGGTTTCGACGTCGTCCAGCACGAGATCAGGGACGGCAAGGAGCACATCGAGCTCACCGCCGCCAAGGACGACCTCGGCACGCTGGAGAAACTCGGCCACGAACCCGCACCCGTACGCAACCAGCGGGGCCAGAGCCAGCTCGAGGCCGCCAGGGCGCAGGCGGCGGGCGGCTACACCGTCTACACGTCCTACTCCGAGCCCGGCGGCATCGCCGACCAGCTCAGGGACATCGCGAAGGCCAACAGGGACATCGTCGAGCTCCAGTCCATCGGCAAGTCGCTGAACGGCCAGGACATCCTGGCCGCCAAGGTGACCACGGGCGCCAGGCTGCTGCCCGACGGCATCAAGCCCTCGACCCTCTTCTCGGCCACGCAGCACGCCCGCGAGTGGATCACCACCGAGGTCGACATGCGGCTGCTGAAGTACGTCATCGCCAACAAGCGCGCGCTCAGGGACCTGCTCAACAGGACCGAGTTGTGGTTCGTGCCGGTGGCCAACCCCGACGGGTACGACTTCACGTTCACCGAGGGCAACCGCCTGTGGCGCAAGAACCTGCGCGACAACAACGGCGACGGCCGGATCACCGGCGCCGACGGCGTCGACCTCAACCGGAACTTCCCCACGAACTTCCACTACGACGAGGAAGGCTCGTCGAGCATCCCCAGCAGCGAGACCTACCGCGGCACTGGCCCGGCCAGCGAGCCCGAGACCAGGGCCATGGACGGCCTGCTGCGGCGGGTCAGATTCGAGATGCAGCTCAACTACCACTCGTACGGCCCGCTGCTGCTCTACCCGGTCGGCGTGCAGATCGCCACGGAGACGGCCGACAACCCGATCTACGAGGCGCTCACGGGCGACGACGCCAAGCCCGCCATCCCCGGCTTCGACCCCGACCTCGGCGCCGAGCTGTACACCACCAACGGCGACACCAACGACCAGGCGCACTTCCGCTACGGCACGCTGTCGTGGACGCCCGAGCTCAACGAGGGCTGCGACGGCTGCGGCTTCGTCTTCCCCGACGACGAGGCGCTGGTGCAGGCGGAGTTCGAGAAGGGCCTGCCGTTCGCGCTCGACGTGGCCAGATCCGCGGTCGACCCGGTCGAGCCGGTCAGCCATCTGGGCAACACGACCCCCGACTTCGTGCTCGACCCGTTCGAGGTCAGCCACGGCAAGAACCAGGTCGTCCAGGTCAACGCCAAGCGCAGGCTGGGCCCGGTCTTCCTGAACTACCAGGTCAACGGCGGCCGTACCCGGGTCGCCCCGACACACGAATGGAAGGGC
This sequence comes from Nonomuraea diastatica, assembly GCF_004349015.1. Taxonomy (NCBI): domain Bacteria; kingdom Bacillati; phylum Actinomycetota; class Actinomycetes; order Streptosporangiales; family Streptosporangiaceae; genus Nonomuraea; species Nonomuraea diastatica. The sequence goes on along the minus strand of NZ_SMKP01000001.1, from coordinate 96,157 downwards.
GGCGAACGCTACGGCGACGGCTACGACCGCTACTACCACCGGCTGCGCGGCAAGATCACCGCGACCAGGGCCGGCGACAAGGTGAAGGTCTGGTTCAGCTCGATCGGCAGGAAGAGCGACAGCTTCACCTACACCGTCGCCGACGACATCGGCGGCAAGGTGCTCGTGCTGGCCGCCGAGGACGTCACCGGCATCAGCCCCGACCAGGAAGGCACGGAGGCGAAGTACGCCGGCGAGTACGCCGCGGCGCTGAAGGCGGCCGGCTACTCCTCCGACGTGTACGACCTGGACCGGATGGGCCGCAAGGCCCCGCACCCGCTCGGCGTGCTCAGCCACTACAAGGCCGTGGTCTGGGAGACCGGCGACGACGTCATCCCGCGCTCCGCGGGCCAGGTGCCCGGCACCACGTCCAAGGCCGGCGTGGACACCGAGCTGGCGGTCCGCGACTACCTGAACGAGGGCGGCAAGCTGCTGCACGCGGGCAAGTACGCGTCGTACGCGGCCAACGGCAACGGCCTGTACTTCTACGAGCCGGACCAGCCCGGGAACCCCGAGTGCACGGAACCCGGCGACCCGCCCTGCATCCCGGTGTTCAACGACTTCCAGCAGTACTGGCTCGGCGCCTACGTCTATTTCGACGACGGGGGCACCGACCACGGCACCGGGCAGCCATTCCCCCTGAAGGGCGCCGCCGGCGCGTTCGAGGGCTTCGAGGCGACCCTGGAGCCGGGCCACACCAACGCGTTCGTGGCGACCTCGGCGATCCTGCCCGCCGACCGGTTCCCGCGCTTCGCGAGCTCGGCTCCGATCAAGTGGGCCCGGCCCGGCAGCCCGTTCGACCCGCACTCGGGCTCCTGGGACGTCTACAGCGGCATCGCCGACGTGTCGTGGAAGCGGCTGACCAAGACCGTCGACCTGACCGGCAGGAGCGGCGGCGAGCTGTCGTTCTGGACGTCGTACGACATCGAGAGCGCCTGGGACTTCCTGACGGTGGAGGCCAGGACGGCGGGCGGCGACGACTGGACCACGCTGCCGGACGCGAACGGGCACACCTCCCAGGACACCGGCGACAGTTGCGACGTGGAGAACAGCGGCGGCTGGCGCATGATCCATCCGTTCACGCAGCGCTACCAGGGCGCCGGCTGCGAGCCGGCCGGGACGTCCGGCGCCTGGCACGCGGCCTCCGGCACCTCGGGTGGCTGGCAGCAGTGGAAGATCGACCTGACCCCGTACGCGGGCAAGCAGGTCGAGGTCTCCGTCTCGTACATCACCGACTGGGCCACCCAGGGCGCGGGCGTCTTCCTCGACGACTTCGCGCTCACGCTGGACGGCGCGGTCGCCGAGGAGACCTCGTTCGAGGCGGACCTGGGCGGCTGGAGCGTCGGTGACCCGCCCGAGGGCTCGGCGCCGTCGACCAACAACTGGTTCCGTACGGACCAGCTCTTCGAGGAGGGGGGCGGAGTCGTCACCAAGGACACCGTCTACCTGGGCTTCGGCGCTGAGAGCGCGATCGGCGAGGACGCGCGTACGGACCTGGTCGAACGGTCCATGCGGCACCTGCTCGGCGATCCTCGCTGACAGCGGCGGAGGGGTGCGGCGCACCGGCCGCACCCCTCTTGCGTGCGCGTCCAGAACATGGTTCGGTCACCTTGAGGCATCCCCAGAGCAAGCAAGCATTCGGTCAAGCAGGAGGCTCACGACATGCGCCAGCACGACAAGCTGTTCATCGGGGGCGAATGGGTGGCCCCAGCGGGCACCGCAACGATAGACGTCATCTCCCCGCACACCGAGGAGGTCGTCGGCCGGGTGCCCGACGGCACGCCCGAGGACGTGGAGCGCGCGGTCGCGGCCGCCAGGCAGGCGTTCGACCACGGGCCGTGGCCCCGGATGACGTTCGCCGAGCGGGCCGAGGTGATCAGCAGGCTGGCCGCGATCTACAACGAGCGGCAGGGCGAGATGGCCCAGCTCATCACGGAGGAGATGGGCTCGCCCATCACCTTCTCCAACCTCGCGCAGGCGCCCCAGCCGCTCGGCATGCTGCAGTTCTACGCCGAGCTCGGCAAGACGTTCGAGCAGGAGGAAGAGCGGCCAGGGCTGTTCGGCCCGCTCACCGTGCGCAGGGAGCCCGTGGGGGTCGTGGCGGCCGTGGTGCCGTGGAACGTGCCGCAGTTCGTCACGATGACGAAGCTCGCGCCCGCGCTGCTGGCCGGCTGCACGGTCGTTCTCAAACCGGCGCCGGAGACGCCGCTGGACGCGTACCTGCTGGCCGAGTGGGCGGTCGAGGCGGGCCTGCCCGCGGGCGTGCTCAACATCGTGCCCGCGGGCCGCGAGACGGGCGAGCACCTGGTCTCGCACGCGGGCGTCGACAAGGTGGCCTTCACCGGCTCGACGGCGGCCGGCCGGCGCATCGCGGCCATCTGCGGCGAGCAGCTCAAGCGGGTCAGCCTGGAACTGGGCGGCAAGTCCGCCGCCATCATCCTCGACGACGCCGACCTGGCCGCCGGCATGGGCTTCCTGTCCATGGCCAGCCTCATGAACAACGGCCAGGCGTGCGTGGCCCAGACCCGCATCCTGGCCTCGCGCAACCGCTACGACGAGGTCGTGGACGCCATCGCGAACATGGTCGGCTCCCAGCCCGTCGGCGACCCCGCCGACCCCACGACCGGTATCGGCCCGCTGGTGGCCAAGCGGCAGCAGGAACGCGTCGAGGGCTACATCAAGATCGGCATGGACGAGGGCGCCAAGATCGTGGCCGGCGGCCTGGAGCGGCCGTACGACCGGGGCTGGTACGTGGCGCCCACCGTCTTCGCCGGCGTCTCCAACGACATGCGCATCGCCCGCGAGGAGATCTTCGGCCCGGTCCTCGCCGTGATCCCGTACGACGACGAGGCCGACGCCGTCCGCATCGCCAACGACAGCGACTACGGCCTGGCCGGCACGGTGTGGACGGCCGACACCGACCACGGCATGGAGGTGGCCCGGCAGGTCCGCACCGGGACGTACGGCGTCAACTGCTACATGCTGGAGACCAACGCGCCCTTCGGCGGCTACAAGGCCAGCGGCATCGGCCGCGAACTCGGCCCGGAGGGGCTCAACGGCTATCTGGAGTACAAGACCATCGCCCGGCTCGGCTGACCGGACGGAAGGAGGGCCCCGCGGCCGGCCGCGGGGCCCTCGTCGTGCGGAATGTGCACCCAGCGCGCCCCCGCAACGCTAGGTGCAGATCCCGCCACTCGCAGTGCATACCCCACTCCCCCGGTGATCCACCCGATGGAGGCACTGAAAGTGCGGATCGCCTTACCCATGGTGATCCGCCGGCGGCGAGCCACGCTGGGCGACCGCCTGACTACTGAAGTATGTCCCATGGTCACCGTCACGACGGCTTCCGTCCCCAGGGACTTTCTCCCAGCGGTTTTTATCCATCCGCCCTAGGTAGACGTGTATTACTCACGAAAAGTTCGAAGAGATCCATTTGCCAATTTTGCCGATGAGTTCGGGGGTGGCGGCGGTCTCCGCGTGGCCGTACCCCGGCTCGATCCAGAGCTCCTTCGGCTCGCGCGCGCCGTCGTGGAGCTGGTGCGCGTGCTCCACCGGGAAGAACGTGTCGGCCTCGCCGTGGACGATCAGCAGCGGCACCGGTGTGATGAGCCCCGCGGCCTCGTGCGGCGGCATCGGGATCGGGTCCCAAGCGCCGGGCGCGATCCTGGTGCGCTTGACCAGCCGGGCCGCCAACCGGCCGGCCCGCCCCTCGATGGCCCAGTGCACCTGCCGCATCGGCCTGGTGCCCCGGTAGTACCACCGGGCCGGGCCGCTCACCGCGACCACCGCGTCCACGCCGCGCATCAGCCCCGCATGGCGTACGGCCACCGCCGCCCCCATGGAGAAGCCCACGACCGCGACCCTGGAGTAGCCGACCATCCGGGCGTGCCTGACGGCGGCGTCCACGTCGAGGATCTCCGCGTCACCCACGGTCGTCAGGCCGCCAGAACGGCCGTGGCCGCGAAAGTCGAAGGCCACCACGCCCCCGTAACGGCTCAGCACGTGCACGATGCGGCGCGCGGCCCGCTCCCGCCACGAACCGGTGAAGCCGTGCGCCACCACGATCCCGACGTCCAGGGGCCCGACGTCCAGGGGCCCAACGTCCAGGGGTCCTGACGGCGCCGGATCGGCCCCGGCGGCGGGCAGTCTGGCGGGGGTGTGCGAGGCGTCGATGCGAACCCCGTCCACGGTCCTCAGCATGACGGGGAAGTTGGGCGCGAAAGGCATGAAGACGAGCTTAGGTTCGCTCCGCGTCCATCCCGTGCTTGGCCGCCCACACCGCGATCTGGGCGCGCGAGTCGAAGCCCAGCTTCTCCATGATGTTGGCGACGTGCCTGGCCACGGTCGCCGGGCTGATCACCAGCTCCAGCGCGATGACCCGGTTGCTCATCCCCCGGGTCAACAGCCCCGCGACCTGCCGCTCCCGACCGGTCAGCCCGTCGTAGCGCAGGCCAGGAAGCGCGGAGGACCCCGGCGGCCCCTGCGCGGCCGCCCCGGATCGAGCGCGGTCGAGCGCCCGGGCGGCCACCTCCTCGGGCGTCTGCTTCATGCCCTGGGCCCACAGCAGCGCCACCCGGCCCTCACCGAGCCGCGCGCGGGCGAGAGCCAGCAGTTCCTGGACACGGCCGGGCGCGCCGAACTGCCCGATGGCCTCGCGCAGCGCGGTGGCCGCCGCCGCGGCCGACACCGCGCCCTCGATGTCGTCCTGCGCCCTGGCCAGCGCGGACAGCGCCATGAGAGCGCGGACGATCCCGCGCCGCTGGCCGGTCTGCATGCTCAGGGCCAGTCCGTCGGCCACGTGCTCACCGGCGGTCGCGAAGTCGCGCAGCCCGGCCGCCACTCTGGCGATCTTGGTGTTGCAGCGGGCCAGCTCGATCCGGTTGTCCATGTCCGCGAGCAACGGCAACGCCGCGGCGTGGTGGAACATGGCCGTCTCCAGGTCTCCGGCAGCCTCGGCCACCGCGCCCAGATGGGTCAGCGCCCTGGCCAGGGTCCAGTGGTGACCGGTCTTCCTGGCGATGGCCAGCGCCTCCTCGCCGTAGCGCTGGGCCTGGCGCAGGCGGCCGTGGAAGAGCGCCAGATTCAGCTGGGCGATCCGGACGGTGGCCAGGTTGAACAGGTCGTCGTGGGCGGTGGCCGCGGCCTGCAGCTCGTCGAGGTAGGCCAGGGCCTCCTTGCTCTTCCCCCTGCGAAAGAACACGGTCAGCGCCACGCAGTAGTTGATGCCGAGCCAGTGCGCGTAGGGGTGTCTCTTCTGCTCCTCGATGGCCCGCACGACGAGCTCCTCCGCGCGGGCCAGCTCGTCGCCGAGCTCCAGCCCGTACGCCAGGCCGCCGTTGGCCACCGCCACCAGCTCGGGCGGCACCTCCGACAGATCGAGCGCGAGCAGCCGCTCGTGCCAGCCGACGCTCTCGCCGAGGTCGCCGCGGACGGCCTGGATCGCCAGGGCCGTGCTCGCCAGCCGCAGCCCGAGCACCGGCTGCTCGGACTCCACCGCCCAGTCGACGGCCGCGCGGCAGTCGTCGAGCAGGGACCGCCCCTGGTGAACGCCTGCTTGATAGCCGTCCAGGACATCCCGCGGTTGAGCGAGTCAGCGCCGTAGCACTGCTCCAGTTCCCCGCAGATCACGCGCAGGTGCTTGTCGCGCAGCTGTGCGGCCTCGCCCGCCTCCTCCAGGCGCTCGGCGGCGTACTGCTTGATGGTCTCCAGCAGGCGGTAGCGGCCGGCGGCGCCGGGGTGGAGCACCAGCGACTTGTCGACCAGGGCGCTGAGCAGGTCGAGCACCTCGGCGCCGCGCAGGATGCCGCCGTCCGCGCACACCCGCTCGGCCAGCTCCAGGTCGAACAGCCCGGCGAAGACCGACAACCTGCGCAGCAGCACCCGCTCCCTGGGCGTGAGCAGGTCGTGGCTCCACTCGACGGTGGCGAGGAGCGTGCGCTGCCGGGCGGGGGCGGTACGGTCGCCGGTGGTGAGCAGCCTGAACCTGTCGCCGATGCGGTCGGCGATCCGGCCGGGGCTCAGCAGGCTGGTACGGGCCGCCGCCAGCTCCAAACCGTCGAGCGCGCGGCACAGGCGTACGACGTCGTCCATGTCGCCCGGGACCCCGCGCGCGCCGGCGGCCAGCGCCCGCTCCACGAAGAGCAACACGGACTCGGCGTCCGGGTGGTGGTCGTCGGGCAGTTCGAGCGGCGGCACCCGCCACACCAGCTCGCCGGGGATGCGCAGGGGCTCGCGGCTGGTGATCAGGAACGCCGGCTCCGGGCACTCGGCGATCAGCTCGGCCACCAGCTCGGCGCACCGCTCGACCAGGTGCTCGCAGTTGTCGAGCAGCAGCAAACGGGGCTGACCGCGCAGCCTGGCCGCCACCGTGTCGAGCAGCGGGCGGCCGGCCTCCTCGCGCACGCCGGCGAGCTCCCGCTCCACGAGCTCGGGACGGCCGACCCCGGCCAGCTCCGCCAGCCAGACGCCGCCCGGGTAGGAGGACAACAGCCCGGCGGCCGCCCGCAGCGCGAGCCGGGTCTTCCCGATGCCGCCGACCCCGCACAACGTCACCACCCGGGTCTCGCCGATCAGCCGGCGCAGGTCGCCGACGTCGCGTTCGCGGCCCACGAACCGGTTGGGCTCGGCGGGGAGGTTGTGCCGGGGCAGCTCGGACATGTGGTCACCCCGCATCGCAGAAGGATCACACTTTCCGACAGTGTCGCACTTTCCCCGCCGGGAGACCTGCGCATCGGACCGCGCGCTCATGTCCTCCCCCGGCCATCGACGCGGCGGCGCGAACCAGGGCTCAGCGCGGCGGCGGCCCATCGCGATCACAGGCCGAGCGAGCTCACGACCGTCCTTTCGTCGACGACGCGCAGCGCGGGATTGCCGAGCAGCCTCCTGGCCAGGTCGTAGGGCGCGACGACGACGCCCGCCCCCCGCTCCTGGGCGAGCACGCGGCAGCCGACCAGGCTCGGCTCGTGGGCGACCACGACGTGGGCGCCGGACATCATGGCCAGGTCGATCACCCGCAGCCCCCTGAACGGATCGTTGACCGCGCTGATCAGGACGTCGTCCTTGGCGATCGCCACCCGCGTGGCGAGCCTGCGCAGGTCGCCTGCCAGCTCGTCGTGGTCGAACACGCGCCGGCCGTCGAACGTGAGCGCCGGACCCGCCAGCGGCCCGAACTCCACCCCGCGCTCGTCGAGCAGCTCGGCGAACGGCTTGGCCCCCTCGACCGGGAGGAAGGAGTAGACCTGCTCGACCTGCGTGGCGGCGGGGTCGTAGTTGCGCTGGGTGATCATCATGCGGGCGGAGCCGGAGGCCGCGAGCACCGCGACGCCACCCGCCCAGGCGACGGCGTGGATCGCGACCGGCAGCGCCGCGCCGGGCGGGACGTTGACGATGACCCGCTCGCCGTAGCCCAGGCCCTGACGGCGCAGGCCCGCCGCGGCACGGGTGACCCGCTTGACGAACATCGCGTACGACAGCACCTCGCCTGTCCGGACATCGCTCACCGCCGGCCGTTCGCCCCGGGTCGGCGCCGCGGCCATCACCAGCTCTGTCCAGGTCATGCCGTTAATGTAGGGACCCTGGCCACGATTGCCATGCGCACAATTGTGCAACCGGCTATGTACGTGAGGCCCGCCGTCGTCCCGCTCGCGCTCGCCACCAGCGCTCGCCATCAGAGGGGATCAACTAGACTTAGTGGGTCGCGACTTCGCGCGGCCGCCTTCACGACACAGAGCGAGACCTCATCATGCCTTTGAACAGCCGCGACGACCTGCGGAACATCGCGATCATCGCGCACGTCGACCATGGCAAGACCACGCTGGTCGACGCCATGCTCTGGCAGTCCGGGGCCTTCCGCGCCAACCAGGACGTCGACGACCGCGTCATGGACTCCAACGACCTCGAGCGCGAGAAGGGCATCACCATTCTCGCGAAGAACACCGCGGTCAAGCACAGCGGCATGACCATCAACATCATCGACACTCCCGGCCACGCCGACTTCGGCGGCGAGGTCGAGCGCGGGCTCTCCATGGTCGACGGGGTCGTGCTGCTGGTCGACGCCTCCGAGGGGCCGCTGCCGCAGACCCGCTTCGTGCTGCGCAAGGCGCTGTCGGCGAAGATGCCGGTCATCCTGTGCATCAACAAGGTCGACCGCCCCGACGCCCGCATCAAGGAGGTCGTCGACGAGGTCTATGAGCTGTTCATGGATCTCGACGCCACCGAGGAGCAGATCGACTTCCCGATCGTCTACGCCTCGGCCAAGGCGGGCAGGGCCTCCATGGAGCGCCCCGACGACGGCGGCATGCCCGACTCGGGAGACCTCGAGCCGCTGTTCGACATCATCAAGTCGACCATCCCGGCGCCGACCTACGACCCGAGCGCGCCGCTCCAGGCCCACGTCACCAACCTCGACGCCTCCTCCTATCTCGGCCGCATCGCGCTGTGCCGCATCCACCAGGGCGTCATGCGCAAGGGCCAGCAGGTGGCCTGGTGCCGCACCGACGGCACGATCCAGCGCGTAAAGATCACCGAGCTGCTCATGACCGAGGCTCTGGAGCGCAAGCCGGCCGAGGAGGCGGGCCCTGGTGACATCATCGCCCTCGCCGGCATCCCCGAGATCATGATCGGCGAGACGCTGGCCGACCCCGACGACCCGCGCCCGCTGCCACTCATCACGGTCGACGAGCCAGCCATCTCGATGACCATCGGCACCAACACCTCGCCCCTCGTGGGCAAGGTCAAGGGCTCCAAGGTCACCGCGCGCATGGTGAAAGACCGCCTCGACAAGGAGCTGGTCGGCAACGTGTCGCTCCGGGTGCTGCCCACCGAGCGGCCCGACGCCTGGGAGGTGCAGGGCCGCGGCGAGCTGGCGCTGGCCATCCTGGTCGAGCAGATGCGCCGCGAGGGCTTCGAGCTCACCGTCGGCAAGCCGCAGGTGGTCACCAAAGTGGTCGACGGCAAGGTGCACGAGCCCGTCGAGCGCCTCACGGTCGACTGCCCGGAAGAATACCTCGGCGCGGTCACCCAGCTCCTGGCGGTGCGCAAGGGCCGCATGGAGCACATGACCAACCACGGCACCGGCTGGATCCGCATGGAGTTCGTGGTCCCGGCGCGCGGCCTGATCGGATTCCGCACGGAGTTCCTCACCGAGACCCGCGGCACAGGCCTGGTCCACCACGTCTTCGACTCCTACGAGCCCTGGTTCGGCGAGCTGCGCACACGCAACAACGGCTCGCTGGTGGCCGACAGGTCCGGCCCGGTGACCGCGTTCGCGATGCTCAACCTGCAGGAGCGCGGCACGCTGTTCGTCTCCCCGACGACCGAGGTCTACGAAGGCATGATCATCGGCGAGAACTCCCGGTCCGACGACATGGACGTGAACATCACCAAGGAGAAGAAGCTCACCAACATGCGCTCCTCCACCAGCGAGGAGACGGAGAAGCTGATCCCCCCGCGCGTGCTCTCCCTGGAGCAGGCGCTCGAGTTCATCCGCGAGGACGAATGCGTGGAGATCACTCCTGACGCCGTGCGCATCCGCAAGGTGGTGCTCGACGCCGCAACCCGCGGCCGCGCGGCGGCCCGCGCCAAGCGCTCCTGACCGGAGCCGCCACATGGCGCTCCGGTCAGGAGCGCCGCACATGGCGGCGGCCTCCGCGTCGGTGAGCGTGGCGGCGGCCTCCCGGTCCGGCCGGCTGGGCGGGAGTTCAGCGGGGCGGCAGCTCGCTGCCTCTCACGTGGGTGCAGAGCCACTCGACCAGGGGCCCGAAGTCACGCCACGTGCCCGCCACCCGCTCGCGCACCTGCGGCGTGTGCACCCACGGCTCCGGCTCGAACCGCATCCCCGCGTGGAGCGACCTGTGCCGCAGCAGCTCGATGCGGGGGTGGTCGGCGTCGAAGCCGCGCGGCCTGGTCTTGAGCCGCTCGCCCTGAAGCGTGTATCCGGCCGCCTCCAGCGAGCCGGTGATCGACTCCAGCGGCTTCCCCGACAGGTCTTCGTCAACGGCCGCGCGATAGCGGGCGACCTGGTCGGGGGCCTTCGTGTAGACGCCGCCCGCGGTGAACAGCCCGGCCGCGCTCAGCTCCACGTAGAGCCCGATGCCCGGCATCAGGTCGACGAACGCGCCCTGATGCGTTTTGTACGGCGACTTGTCCTTGGCGAAGCGCACGTCACGATGGGGCCGGAAGAGCTGCGCCGGCCCGAACTCCGCGGCCAGCTCGTCGGCGAGCGCGAGCATCGGCTCTCGCACGGCCTCCTCGTAGAGCTGTTTGTGCCGACCGAAATAGGTCTTCGAGTTGTCAGCCTCAAGACCCTCGTAGAACAGGAACGCCTCGTCGGGAAAGCCGGTGAACCCCATGCGCCAAGCCTGCCATGCCACCCATGCGCCCCGGGTCACCGCCTCATGTACTTTCTCCCCGGCGCCGGGCTCCGGTCGCCGTACAACTCGGAGACCGTGACGAACGTGAAGCCCCTTCTCGTGAGCGCGTCGAGCAGGGCGGGCACGGCTTTCACGGTGGTGCGGTGGATGTCGTGCATGAGGATGATCGATCCGGGCGTGGCCCGGCCGGCCCGCCTGGCCACGATCCTGGGCGTCCGGTCCCGCCAGTCGAAGGTGTCGACATCCCACAGGATCTGGGCCATGCCCGCGCGGCGTGCCTCGGCCGCGACGTGCCGGTCCGTCAACCCGTACGGCGGCCGCATCACCCGCATCCTGACCCCGGTGAGCCGGCGCACGAGGCGGCCGGTGTGCCGCAGCTCCCGGTGGAGCTCCTTGCGCGTCAGCTCCGACAGCGCCTGGTGGCTCCAGGAGTGGTTGCCGATCTCGTGCCCGTCGGCCACGATGCGCTGGACGGCTCTCCCGCCGCCGGCGGCCACCATCTCCCCGACCACGAAGAACGTCGCCCTGACGTCGCGCTCGTTCAGCAGGTCGAGCAGCCGGCCCGTGTGCTCGCCCGGGCCGTCGTCGAAGGTCAGGGCCACGCACTTCGCCAGAGCGCAGTCGACGTGGCGCGGCCAGTCGGCCTGCATCGACGCCAGCCGCCTGGCCAGGACGGAGGGCTCGATCGGCGGCGGCTGGACGGGCACGATCGGGAGCGCCGGAGGATGGGCGTGCACCACCACCTGGGTGGCGAAGCTCACCAGAGCCAACAGGGCCAGCGGCAGAGCCCACCCGCGCATGCGTCCCCCCGAAACACCGCGTACGGGGGGCTACGGATAGTCCTGGGCCGGTTTCCCCCGTAGTTCCCTGACCAGGTCGTCCCACCAGGGTGGGATATCGGCCCGCAGTTCTTTGGAGCGGCGCGCCACGCGCATGGCACATCCGGCCGGATCCGTACCCAGATGCCGACGTTTCACCGGTCCTTCCTGCCAACGGTAAAAGCCATCCCTATAGCGCACGACCAGGCCTATCCACACCGAGATGGTCGCATCGTCGCCCACGTCGTACGCGCTGGTGACGCCCAGACCGTGGAGCTCCGCCTGGAGCTTCTCCGTCGCCGCTCGGGCCTCATTCACCCGCCACCCCCTGCCGACGTTCCGCGCACACCAGGGATGTACCCAAACAACGGGCGTCCCCGACGCGGCGTTCATGTGAAGCTCATTGGTCGTGCGTCTCGCGGGGCTCGGCGACCACCATGATGAACCTGAGCTCCGCTTCGGCCCTGTTCGCATAGCGGTGAGGGCGATCGGCGGTGAAGAGCACCGCGTCGTCCTTGCCGATCGTGTGGCTCTTGCCGTAGACCGTGATCGTCAGCTCGCCGTCGAGCACGGTCAGCATCTCGCGGGTGCCCGGCGGGTGGGCGTCGCCGTCGTGGTGCTCGCCCGGGGCCAGCCGCCAGTCCCACAACTCCAGGATCATCGGCACGTCCGCGCCCACCAGCAGGCGGGCCTGCACGTCGCCCTGGCGGAACGTGACCACGTCGGCCTTGTCGATGACGCGCACCATGGGCACGTCGGCGACCTCGACGAGCCGTGCCACGGTGACGCCCAGGGCGGAGGCGATCCTCGTGAGCGTGGAGACGCTCGGGTTGGTCCGGCCCTGCTCCACCTGGACGAGCATCCCCCTGCTCACCCCCGACCTGGCGGCCAGCGCGTCGAGCGTCAGCCCGCGATGCGAGCGCTGGGCGCGGACGTTGTTGGCGATGGCCTGGGTGATCAGTTCGGGGTCCTCCATGGAGTGCAGTGTAGTGAAAAACCTGTACAGCCTGTTGCGCCTATTATGTTGTACTAAGGGTTCACTATGTTGGACTGAGAAGGGGCGGGAAATGACGGTGATCCTGGCGGCCGCCTGCGCGGTGGTCTACGGCACGGCCGACTTCTTCGGCGGCCTGGCCACCAAACGAACCCAGGTGTTGTCGGTCGTCGTGCTATCGCAGATCGCCGGCCTGGCGCTGATCCTCGGCCTGCTGCCGCTGCTGCCCGGCGCGTTCACCAACACGGCCCTGTCATGGGGCCTGGCCGCCGGTCTGTCGGGCGCCGGCGGGCTGGTGTTGTTCTACCGGGCGCTGGCCACGGGCGTCATGTCGGTGGTCGCGCCGACGACCGCGGTCACCTCGGCCGCGCTGCCCGTCGTGTTCGGGCTGGCGATCGGCGAGCGGCCGGCGTTCTGGGCGCTGGTCGGGGTCGCGCTCGCGCTGGGCTCGGTGCTGCTGGTCAGCCAGGACACCTCCGGCGGCGGGCACGGCTCGCTCGCCTCGGTGGCGGCGGCGCTGGCCGCGGGCGCCGGGTTCGGCGGCTTCTTCATCCTGCTCTCCATGGCCCCGCACGAGTCCGGCCTGTGGCCGCTGGTCGGCGCCAGGCTCTCGTCGGTGACCATGGTGGCCCTGCTCGCCGTGGTCACCCGGCGGGCGCTCAGACCACGGTCGGGATCGCTGCGCATCATCGTCGCCGCGGGCGTGCTCGACATGACGGCGAACGTGCTCTTCCTACTGGCCCAGCAGGACGGTCTGCTCAGCCTCGTCGCCGTGCTCGTCTCCCTCTACCCCGCCAGCACCCTGCTGCTGGCCCGCCACGTGCTCGGCGAGCGCCTGCGGGCCGTCCAGGTGACCGGTGTGGCCTGCGCGCTGGGGGCGGTCGCGCTGATAGCCGTTGCACAGCACCCCTAGCCTTGCTACGTTTCGCCCGTGCGCCCTGATCGGGCACGTTCCGGTGATGAGTCGTTGAGGCACGTCGCGGTGCCGTACGCCTCGGATGAGGCGTTCGTGAGCGTCACCGTCCCGCGCGTGCGCGCGGCGCTGGGCGAGGGCAGGCGGGTCCTGGTGATCACGGGCCCGGCCACGTTCGGCCTGCTCGCCGACGCCCTGGGCCGCGACGCCGGGCGCGTCGACAGCCGCGACGCCTCTTCCTGGTACTCCCATCCCTACCGGACGCTGGCCGCGCTGCACGACTACACGCGCGACCGCCGTACGTTCGTCATCGGCGAACCCGGCTGGGAGGACCGGAGCGGGCGAGAGGTCACAGAGCTCATCCGCTACGAGTCCGTGGTCAACGCCGCGCTCCGCGCGCGGCCGGCGATCCTGTGGTGCCTGTACGACGTGCGGAAGGTCCCCGCGGGCGTGCTCGATCACACCCAGGTCACTCATCCCCTGCTGCTCGGCCCCGAGGGCGAGGCGGCCGGTGCCCGGTTCGTGGACCCGCACGACCTCGTCCTGGACACCGATCGCGCACCCCTGCCCGAGCCGCGCGGCGACGCCAAGACGTTCGGGTTCACCGCACGCGAGCTGAAGCGGCTGCGCCGGACCGTCGGCGACTACGCCAGAGCGGCTGGCATGAACGGCGACCTGATCACGTCGCTCGTGCTCAGCGCGTCGGAGGTCGCGGCCAACAGCATCGAGCACGGTGCCGGGCACGGCACGATCACGATGTGGGTGGAGGACGGGGAACTCGTCTGCGAGATCGCCGACCCGGGCGGCGCGCTCGACGACCCCTTGCCCGGCTACATACCACCCGAGCCCGGATCCCCCAGGGGATACGGGCTCTGGATCAGCCGGCAGCTGTGCGATCTCGTCGAATTACGTGCGGAAGGCGGCCTGTTACGCGTCCGTCTCCGTCTCGCCATGGGGTCCTAGGCGTGTACTAGGCGGCGGCGCTCTGCGCGGGCACGCGTACGGCGCCCTCCTCGCGGGCGTACTCCTCCAGCATGCCGCGCAGCTGGCGGCGGCCGCGGTGGAGGCGCGACATCACGGTGCCGATCGGTGTGCCCATGCGCTCAGCGATCTCCTTGTACGCGAAGCCCTCGACGTCGGCCAGGTAGACGGCCACGCGGAAGTCCTCGGGCAGGCTGCGCAGGGCGTTCATCACGATGTTGTCGGGGAGCCGGTCGAGCGCCTCGTTCTCGGCGGAACGCAGCCCGGTCGAGGAGTGGGACTCGGCGGCGTGCAGCTGCCAGTCCTCGATGTCCTCGGCCGCGGACAGCTTGGGCGAGCGCTGCTTCTTGCGGTAGTCGTTGATGAAGTTGTTGGTCAGGATGCGGTGCAACCATGCCTTGAGGTTGGTGCCCTCGCGGAACTGGTGGTAGGACGTGTACGCCTTCGCCACCGTCTCCTGAACCAGGTCCTCCGCGTCGGCCGTGTTGCGAGTCAGGCGCATGGCGGAGGCGAACAGCTGTGACGTCACGGGCACGACATCCCGTTCGAACCAGTCCTGACGCTGCTCATCGGTCATAGTGATCAAATCAATCCCCCTTGCGCTTTCCCCCGTTTCGGCACAAGCCGCCTGACAGCGGTTCCATCATCGCAAGCACCAGGTAAGGGGCGCGTTAGTGCGGTTCCGCCTTGGTCAGAAGGGGTTTCCGTCCATCTGCTCGCGGCGTGTGCTGTCACGTCCACGGCCGGACAAGTCTCATTATCATAACACTACCCACCCAATTTCACAGTAAGAGTGGCAAGAGTCACATGGGATAGCGTATGAGCATGAGTTTCGTCGACCGCCACGACCCTGGCACCCGCCGCTGGGTGGCCGAGGCCATACGGAAGGTCGAGGCCGATGCCAACCGTAGTTGCGACACACATCTGCACGTCTTTCCGCTGCCCTCGGACTGGGGTGTAAACCTCTACTTGAAAGACGAGTCGGTGCACCCCACAGGTTCACTCAAACATCGGCTCGCTCGTTCTCTCTTCCTCTATGGCCTGGCCAACGGCTGGATCGGGCCCGCCACGACCGTCGTCGAGGCGTCGAGCGGATCCACCGCCGTCAGCGAGGCCTATTTCGCCCGGCTGCTCGGCCTGCCCTTCACCGCCGTCATGCCCGCGTCCACGTCGCCGGAGAAGTGCCACCTCATCGAGGTCTACGGTGGGAAGTGCCATCTCGTGAGCGATCCGGGAGCGATCTATGAGGAATCTCGCCGCCTGGCCGCCGAGACCGGCGGGCACTTCATGGATCAGTTCACCTACGCGGAGCGGGCCACCGACTGGCGCGGGAACAACAACATCGCCGAGTCGATCTATTCCCAGATGTCCTTGGAACCCTACCCGGTGCCCGCGTGGATCGTGGTCGGCGCCGGCACCGGCGGCACGTCATCCACCATCGGCCGCTACATCCGCTACCGCCGCCACGCCACCCGCCTGGCCGTCGCCGACCCCGAGGGGTCGGCCTTCTACCCGAGCTGGGTCTCCGGCGACACCACGGTCACCGCGCCTGGCTCCCGCATCGAGGGCATCGGCCGCCCCCGCGTGGAGCCCTCCTTCCAGCCGGCCGTCATCGACCGCATGGTCGCCGTGCCGGACGCCCGCTCGATCGCCGCCATGCACTGGACCCGCGAGGTGACCGGCCTCCACGTGGGCGGATCGACGGGGACGAACATGGCGGCCTGCGTGGACCTCATCGCGGAGATGCGCGAGTCGGGCGAGCGGGGCAGCATCGTCACGCTGGTCTGCGACAGCGGCGACCGCTACGAGGGCACGTACGGCGACCCGGGCTGGCTCGCCCGGCAGGGCCTGGACGTGGCACCCCACCTGAGGGAGCTGCGCGCGTTCCTGCCCCGGTAGAGGCATCAGGAGGCGGGTCTGGCGGGATCGACGGCGAAGATCTTCGCCACGTCGTCCAGCATGGCGTGCGCCCCCTGGATGCCCACAGCACTCATCCAGGTCAGGTCGCTCACCTCGTGCTTGTCGCCTTTGAGCTTGCCCCACAGCGGGTTGTTCATGAACTTCTCCTTGGGCCCGTCAGACGACGGATCCGGATATGTCGCGACGAAGATCTCGTCGGCGTCCAGCTCCGCGATCCGCTCCTGGCTGACGTCCACGGCGATGGCGTCCTTCGCGGCCGGCTGGCTCTCCGGCCGGGGGAACCCGACGTCCTTCATGACCACGCCGGAGTACGAGTTCGCCACGTAGAGCCGCGTCGTCGGCTCGCCGGCGAAGCGCACGATGGAGATCGTCGGCAGCTTGCCGTCCTTCTTCTTGATCGCCGCGCCGATCGTGGCGGCGCGCTCCTCGTACTCCTTGATCCTGGTGTCGGCGAGCGTCTCCTTGCCCAGGGCCTGACCCATGAGCCGGAGGTTCTCCTTCCAGATGGCCCCGGTGGTCTCGCTGAAGACCGTGGGAGCGATCTTGGAGAGCTTCTCGTACAGCGCCTCGTGGCGGACCTTGGCCGAGACGATCAGGTCGGGCTTGAGCGCGATGATCTTCTCCAGGCTCGGCTGCTCCAGCGTCCCGACCGGAGCGGCCTGCTTGCCGTACCGCTCGGCGACGGCCCCGAGATAGCCGGGAAGCTCGGTGTCGATCGACCGGTAGGTGGTGTAGCCCACCACCGGCGTCTCCAGGGTGAGCACCGCGTCGACGAAGCTCTGGTCGAGCGCCACTACCCGCTTCGGCTGCTCCGGGATCACCGTCTCGCCCATGACGTGCTTTACGGTCCTGAAGGGGGCGCTCGGCGAGGGGGCGTCCGCGGGCTCCGCGGAACCGCAGGCGGCGATCCCCACCGCGAGGACAGCGCAGACCAGCGCGCGCAACGGTCTCATCAGCACCCTTTCGGTCAAAGTAAGGCAAACCTAATTTAGGTTAGCCCTGCCTAAGCTGGCATACTGCACCGGGATCCGGCAATCATCGAGGGAGGGCACGGGTGAGCGCAACGGCCGTCGCCCCCAGGCTCCGTGGCGTCCGTCACCGGCGGCTCACGGTCCTGTTCGTGCTGCTCGCCGCCGTGGTCGTCGCCGTGGTGCTGAGCGTCACCATCGGCTCCAAGTCCGTGCCGCTCACCGACGCCTGGCACGCGCTCACCGCACCCACCGGCACCGAGAACGACATCGTCATCCGCGCGCTGCGCGTCCCCAGGACGGTCCTCGGCGTGCTCGCCGGAGTCGCGCTCGGCGTGGCCGGCGCGCTCATGCAGGGCCACACCCGCAACCCTCTCGCCGACCCCGGCCTGCTCGGGGTCACGCAGGGGGCGGCGTTCGCGATGGTGTCCTCGATCGTCCTGCTCGGCGTCTCCAGCCTGCTCGGCTACATCTGGTTCGGCCTGGCGGGGGCGCTGGTGGCCAGCGTCGCGGTGTTCGCGCTCGGCATGACGGGCGGCAAGGGCAGCCCGACCCCGGTCACACTGGCGCTCGCGGGCACCGCCGTGAGCGCCTTCCTCTACGCGCTGACCTCGGCCATCGTGCTGCTGGACGAGCAGGCGATGGACGTCTTCCGCTTCTGGCAGGCGGGCTCGATCTCAGCCAGGGGCGCCGACGTCGTCTGGCAGGTGTTGCCGTTCATCCTGGTGGGCCTCGTGCTGGCGGCGGTCAATGCCCCTGGGCTCAACGCCCTCTCGCTCGGCGAGGACGTCGCCAGGAGCCTCGGCCAGAACATCCCCATGACCCGCGCCGTCGGCGTTGCCGCCGTCACCCTGTTGTCGGGCGCGTCGGTCGCCGCCTGCGGCTCCCTGGCGTTCGTCGGGCTCATCGTGCCGCACCTGACCCGTCCGCTGTCGGGCACCGACCACCGGTGGCTGCTGCCCTACTCCGGGCTCGTCGGCGCGGCGTTATTGCTGGTCGCCGACGTGGTCGGGCGCGTGGTGGCCCCGCCGGGGGAGCTGGAGGTCGGTGTGGTGCTCGCGCTGCTCGGGGCGCCGTTCTTCGTCGCCCTGGTGCGGCGCAGGAAGCCGGTGCGCCTGTGACCACTCTCCCCCTGCGCGTCGCCGGCCTGTCCTGGCAGATACGCCCGCGCGGCATCGTGCTCACCCTGACGGGGCTGGTCCTGCTCGCCCTGCTCATGGCCCTGAACATGCGCATCGGCGACATCGAGATGAGCCTCGCCGACGTGGTCGCCGGCACGTTCGACGTCAACAACGCAGGCCACTTCGTCATCATGGAGCTGCGCCTGCCGCGCGCGCTCACCGGCGCCCTCGTCGGCGCGGCGCTCGCGGCGTCCGGTGCGATCATCCAGTCCATCGCCCGCAACCCCCTGGCCAGCCCCGAGATCCTCGGCGTCACCACCGGCGCCTCCGTCACGGTCGTGGCCGGCGTGGTCGCCAGCGGCAGCGTCTACGGCGGCGTGAGCGGCCTGCTGTCCACCCTCGGCATCCCCGCGCTCGCCCTGCTCGGCGGCCTGCTCGGCGCCGCCGTCGTCTACGGGCTGGCGTGGCGGCGCGGCCTGGACGGCTACCGCCTGGTGCTGGTCGGCATCGGCGTGGCCGCCGTGTTCACCAACGTCAAGTTCTGGCTCCTCACAGTCGGCGACGTCAACGACACCAGCCGCGCCATGATCTGGATCAGCGGCTCGCTCAACGGCCGGGGCTGGGAGCACGTGACGCCCACGGCGCTGGCCCTGGCCGTGCTGGTGCCGCTGACCCTGCTCGGCACCCGCTCGCTCGACGCCCTGCGCTTCGGCGACGACACGGTCACCGCCCTCGGCGTCCGCATGAATCCGGCCCGCGCCCTGCTGATCCTCGCCGCCGTGCTGCTGGCCGCCGTGGCCACCGCCTCCGCCGGCCCGATCGCGTTCGTGGCCCTCGCCTCGCCGCAGATCGCGCTCAGGCTGGTCCGGTCAGGACGGCCGCCCCTGCTGTGCTCGGCGGTCATCGGCGGCGTGCTCACCACGGGCGCCGACCTGATCGCGCGCACCGCGTTCTCCCCGCTCGAACTGCCCGTCGGCATCGTCACCGCCGTGCTGGGCGCCCCCTACCTGATCCATCTGATCTGGAGGTCACGCAAGTGAGACTGCAGGCCGCCGACGTCAGGCTCGGGTACGGCGAGCGCGTCGTCGTCGACGGGCTCGACCTCGGCATCGAGGCGGGCACCGTGACCACCATCATCGGCCCGAACGGCTGCGGCAAGTCCACCCTGCTGCGCGCGCTCGGCCGCCTGCTCAAACCGCAGGGCGGCGAGGTGCTGCTCGACGGCAAGCGCATCGACAAGATCCCCACCCGCGAGGTCGCCAAGATCCTCGGCATGCTCCCCCAGGCGCCCGTCGCCCCCGAAGGGCTGACCGTGGCCGACCTGGTGGCCAGGGGCCGGCATCCGCACCAGACGTGGTATCGGCAGTGGTCCTCCGACGACGAGGGCGCGGTCACCGCGGCGCTGGACATGACGGGCCTCGCCGACCTGGCGGAACGGCCCTTGGACGAGTTGTCGGGCGGGCAGCGGCAGCGGGCTTGGATCTCCATGGCCCTGGCCCAGGGCACCGACCTGCTGCTGCTCGACGAGCCCACGACCTTCCTCGATCTCGCCCACCAGGTGGAGGTGCTGGAGCTCGTACGCCACCTGCACCAGCGGGCCGGCCGCACGGTCGTCATGGTCCTCCACGACCTCAACCTGGCCGCCCGCTACGCCGACCGGCTGGTGGCCATGCGCGCCGGGCAGGTGATCGCCTCGGGCACCCCGCACGAGGTGCTGACCGAAGAGCTGCTGCGCGAGGTGTTCGAGCTGGACGCCAAGGTCATCGAGGATCCGGTGGCGGGGACTCCCCTGGTGGTGCCGATCGGCCCTCGCGCCCGTCCCGCAGATCGGGAAGGCTGAGCCTGCCCAGCGGCGTGTACGCCACGACGGCGGCGATGGCCAGCCAGCCCACCCCCGCGACGACCATCAGCGCGTACGCGTTGCGCGTCTCCGACTCGAACACGCCCGTGGCCAGCGACGCGAGCGGGATGGACAGGAAGGCGATCATCCTGGTCGTGCCGAGCACCCGTCCGAGCAGATGGTCGGGGACGAGCAGCTGGCGCACGGTCGCGACGGCCACGATCGACGTCCCCGCCGCGGCGAACTGCCCCAGCCAGGCGAGCCCGATCGGCACGGGGCCGCGCGCCACGATCATGGCCAGCATCGACAGACCGCCCGCGGCGACGGCCCAGCAGATCACCTGCCCCGGCGGATACCTGCGCAACAATCGGCTGCCCAGCCACGCCCCGATCACCGCGCCCGCCCCCTGGAAGGCGTAGACGACGCCGATCTCTCCCGGGGTGAACCCGTGGTAAGAGCTGAGGTAGTAGACGAGCCCGGCCAGCAGCAGCCAGACCCCGAAGTTGCACGCCGCGATCGCGAGCGCGGTGGTGAGCACCACCTTGTCGCCACGTAAGAGGAAGCTGAGACCCTCCCGGACGTCCGTGAGCATGGACCGGCCGCGTTTCGTCAGCGCGCCCCGCGCTACCCTGACGGGCCAGATCAGCAGGGCCGACAGCAGGAACGTGCCCGCGTCCACGTAGATCGCGGCCTGGTGGCCGAGGCCCACGACGAGCGCGCCGCCGATCACGGGGCCGGCCATGTTCACCGCGTGCTCGCCGATGTGGAACCGCGCGTTCGCCTGCGGCAGCCGCTCCACCGGGACCAGCGAGGCACCATCGAGCGGAACGCGGGCTGGTAGAGGGGATCGACGCAGGCCAGCAGGAACGCCACCGCGTAGATCGCCCAGAGCTGCCGCACGCCGGTCGTCACGATCACCGCGAGCAGCACGGTGACCGCGCCGGACATCAGGTCGCCGATCACGAGCACGCGCCGCCGGTCGACCCGGTCCGCGAGCACCCCGCCGAGCACGCCGAGCACGACGTACGGCAGGTATTCCATGGCGTACACGAGTCCGGTGCCGAGCGCGAGCCGGTCAGGTCGTAGACCAGGAGCGGCAGGGCCAGCCGGTAGATCCAGGTGCCGAGCGAGGAGGCGAGGAACGCGCTGAGCAGCAGCCAGTAGCGCCGTCCCATGGGTTCAAACCTCGGTGAGGGCCTGCCCGATGTCGCCGTCGCCAGGTGCCAGGACCGCGGCCCTGAGCAGGTCGTCGCGGGCTTTGTCCGGGTGTCCCGAGGCCCGGTGCACCACCGACCTGTTGAACAGCAGCTCGGCCGTCTCCTCACGCTTGAGCGCGCTCGTCAGGTCGGCCAGGGCCGCGCCGTGGTCGCCGAGCCCGAAGGCCAGCTCGGCCCGTCCCGCCCAGGCCGCGACCAGATCGGGGTCGAGCTCCAGGGCCCGGTCGAAGGCGGCGCGCGCCTCCGGGTGGCGCGCCTCGGCCAGCTCGACCTGGCCGAGCACGCACAGCAGGTGCGGATCGCGCGGCGCGAGCCGCAGCCCCCGCTCGACGTCCTGCCGGGCCTCGGCGTACGCGCCGGCCGCCGCGCTCAGCCCGGACCTGTTCACGTACGCGGGCGCGAACTCGGGGTCCAGCTCCAGCGTGTGGTCCAAGTCGGCGCGGGCGCCCGCGATGTCGCCCGCCGCGTAACGCAGCTCGGACCGGTTGTAGTACGCCTCGGGGAAGGGCGGGCTGAGGCGCATGACGGCCTCGTAGTCGGCCAGCGCCTCGCCGTCGCGGCCCAGCTTGTGCAGCAGGTTGCCCCGGTCGAGGTAGTAGTCGGGATAGCCGGGGTCCGCCTCGACGGCCCGCGTGTAGTCGGCCAGCGCCTCCTGCGCCCGGCCCGTCATGGCCAGGAGCTGGCCCCTGTTGGCGTGGAGCACGAGCTTGTGGATCGGATGCTCGGCCGGCAGGTCGGCCTCGGCCAGGTCGATGGCCTGCTGCACCAGCTCCATCGCGGCGGCGGGCCGGCCCCTGCGCACCTCGACCAGCGCCTTGCCGTTGAGGTCGAAGCCGAGGTGGAAGGCCCGGCCCCTGGGGTCGGGCAGCAGCGACGTGATCGTGATCGCCTCGTTGATCCAGGCCAGCGCCTGCTCGGGGTCGCGCCGGGCGGGGTCGTGGTGGCGTACGAGGATCATGGCGGTGGCGTAGGCGATGGTGGCGCGGTGCCGGGGATCGGTGCTCTCGCGCCTGGCGCGGTCGTAGAGCTCGCGGGCCTCGTCCTCGCGCTCGATGGCCTCCAGCGAGGCGCCTACGCGCTGCAGGAGCTGCCGCCACCGCTGCGGGTCGGCGTCGTACGCCATGCCGCGCAGCGCCTCCAGGCCCGACTCGGCCATCGCATGGTGGAAACCCTCGTCGCGGTAACGGTCGAAGTCGGCCGGCAACGCCCCGATTAACGGCCCGGTCGACGGCCCGGTCGACGGCGCCTGCGGGCCCTCGTCGAGCCGCAGCAGGCCGGGGTCGAGCCGGCGCCGCAGCACGGCGACGAGCTCGGTGTCGGTGTGGTCGGCGGCGTCGAGGTTCGTCACGGTCACGGCGAGCGGGCCCGCGCGGTCGAGGTGGTCACGGACGAACTCGGCCAGCCCGTTGGCGATCCTGAGGCTGCGCCGGGCGGCGGGGATGAGGATGCGCTGTGCGCGGGGGAGGTCGTCGGCCAGTGAGCGCCTGCGCGCCGGGACGATGTCGCGGAGTTTCGGCCCGGCCGTCCGGATCTCGATGTCATGAGCGGCGACCAGCTCGGGATGCCGTGCCAGGGCGGCCGGGACGAGATGGCCGAGCAGCCCGGCGGCGAACGTGTAGGGGCCGCCGATGCGGCGGTCGGCGTCCAGCATGATCGTGTCCACACGACCCCATTTCCGTGGTCCGGTAGGGCCGGCGCCCGCGATCAGGCGCCGGCCGGGCGCGTCAGGCGCCGTGCCTCGGCGCGGCCGCAGCGGACGGCCTCACGGTTCCTGGCCGGTGAACAACGATCTTCTTCATGGATGCCCCTTCGTCGTCGAATGGATCCGAGCATTCAGGTTGATGACCGGTACATGTCAGCACACGAAAAAGACATCAATCAATGCTTATCTGGTAAGGCGTATTTCAGGACGAATTACGGCCAAGCCGGAAATTTCCTCAGTCGCCGAGGATCGCGTCCACAAAGACCTCGGGATCGAACGGCGCCAGATCGTCGGGCCCCTCGCCCAGCCCGACGAGCTTGACCGGCACCCCGAGCTCCCGCTGCACCGAGATCACGATGCCGCCCTTGGCGGTGCCGTCGAGCTTGGTCAGCGCGATGCCGGTGATGTTGACCACCTCGGCGAACACCTGGGCCTGGCGCATGCCGTTCTGGCCGGTGGTGGCGTCGAGGACGAGCAGCACCTCGTCGACCGTGGCCTTCTTCTCGATGACCCGCTTGACCTTGCCCAGCTCGTCCATGAGACCGGTCTTGGTGTGCAGGCGGCCGGCGGTGTCGACGATGACGGCGTCGACCTTCTCCTCCATGCCCTTGGCGACCGCGTCGAAGGCCACGGACGCCGGGTCGCCGCCCTCGGGGCCGCGCACCGTGTCGGCGCCGACCCGCTCGCCCCAGGTCTGGAGCTGGTCGGCGGCGGCCGCGCGGAAGGTGTCGGCAGCGCCGAGCACGACCTTCTTGCCGTCGCCGACGAGAGAACGCGCGAGCTTGCCCGTGGTGGTGGTCTTGCCGGTGCCGTTGACGCCCACGACGAGCACCACCGCGGGCCGTTCGCCGTGTTTGCGCACGTGCAGCGTGCGGTCGAGATCGGGGTCGATCTGCGCGAGCAGCTGCTCGCGCAGCAGGCCGCGCACCTCCCCGGGCGTGCGGCTGCCCAGCACCTTGACCTTGGCGCGCAGCTCCTCGACCATGATCTGGGTCGGCGCGACGCCCACGTCGGCCGTGATCAGGCTCTCCTCGATCTCGTCCCACACCTCGTCGTCGAGCCGGTCGCGGGAGAGCAGCTCCAGCAGCCCGCGGCCGAGGGCGCTCTGCGAGCGCGCCAGCCGCGAGCGCAGCCGCACCATCCGGCCCGCGGACGGAGGCGGCACCTCGACCTCGGGCTCCACCACGACCGGCTCGGCCGGCTTGGCCGGAGGCGGCAGCGTGGTGGTCGCGCCCTCGCTCTCCTCGCCCGTTCCCGCCGGCCGCTTCTCCTCGGGAAGCACGGGAGACTCGGGCGGCTTGACCGGCGGAGGCGCCTTTCGGCCCGGCCGGAAGAGCAGGAAAAGACCGCCGGCCGCCAGCAGGGCGACGACGGCCACGATCACGATGACGCCGAGATAACCATCCACAAGATGTCAGTTTTCCAGATCGACCGCCATGGTCATGCCCAAGGCCACGCCTATCAGGCAGACTCGCGTTCTCTGAGCCGCTGGCTGACCACCTGCGTCACGCCGTCGCCGCGCATCGACACGCCGTAGAGGGCGTCGGCGATCTCCATCGTGCGCTTGTTGTGGGTGATCACGATGAGCTGCGAGCTCTGCCGCAGCTCCTCGAACAACGTCAGCAGGCGCTGCGTGTTGGTGTCGTCGAGCGCGGCCTCGACCTCGTCCATCACGTAGAACGGCGACGGCCGCGCCTTGAAGATGGAGATCAGGAACGCCACCGCCGTCAGCGAGCGCTCGCCGCCCGACAGCAGCGACAGCCGCTTGACCTTCTTGCCCGGCGGCCTGGCCTCGACCTCGATGCCGGTGGTCAGCATGTCGGCCGGCTCGGTGAGCACCAGCCGGCCCTCGCCCCCGGGGAAGACCCTGGTGAAGATCTGCTCGAACTCCCCGGCCACGTCGTCGTACGCCGAGGCGAACATCTGCTCCACCCGGTCGTCGACCTCCTTGACCACCGTCAGCAGGTCGCGCCTGGTCTTCTTGAGGTCTTCGAGCTGCGAGGTGAGGAACGCGTGCCGCTCCTCCAGCGCCGCGAACTCCTCCAGCGCCAGCGGGTTGACCTTGCCGAGCTGGTTCATCTGCCGCTCGGCCGCCTTGGCGCGCTTCTCCTGCTCCTCGCGGACGTACGGCACGGGCGGGTCACCGGGCACCGGGGCGCCGGGGCCGTACTCGGAGATCAGGGACTCGATTTCGACGCCGAACTCCTCCAGCGCCCGCTGCTCCATCTGCTCCAGCCGCAGGCGCTGCTCGGTGCGGGCCACCTCGCTGCCGTGCACCCGGTTGACCAGCTTGTCCAGCTCCTGGCCGAGCTCGCGTACGCGCAGGCGCACCTGCTTGAGCTCGGCGTCGACGGCGACCCTGGTGAGGTCGGCCTCGTCGCGTTCCCTGGCGGCCAGCTGGATGGAGGTCGCCAGCGCCTCGAGCACCCGTTTGGCGCCCTTGCTGACGGCCTCGGCCACGGCGGCCTGCTGCCTGCGCCTGGCGCGCTGGGCGGCCGCCTGGGCGCGTTCCTGGCGCTCGCGCTGGGCGGCCCGCAGCAGGCCGTCGGCGCGGCCCTCGATGCCCTTGACGCGCTCTTCAGCGGTGCGCACCTGCAGGCGGGTGTCCATCTCGCGCTGCCTGGCGGCCTCGCAGGCGCTCGCCAGCTCGTCGCGGCCGTCGGTGGCGGGCTCCGACTCCAGCTCCTGGGCGTATTCGGCCTCGGCCAGCCGGATCTCCAGCTCGGCCAGCTCTTCCAGGCCCTCCGCGCGGGCCTCTTCCGCCTTGGTGACGCTCCTGGCCAGGCGCTCGGCCTCGGCGCGGGCGGCGCCGGCGGCGGCCTCGAGCTGGGCCAGCTGCCTGGCGGCCGCGGCGTTGCGCTGGTCGGCCTCCCGCTGGCGGCTCCTGACCTGGTCGAGCGTGCCCTGCGCGGCGCTCACGCCGGCCTGGGCGGTCGTGACGGCGGTCTGGGCCTCGCCGACGCGGGCCTGGGCGGCCTCCAGGGCCGTCTGAGCGGCCTGCTCGTGGCCGATCGCCTCGTCGAGGGCGCGGGCGTTCTCCTCCGCCCTGCTCCCGGCCTCCTCCAGGTCTTTGACGGCTTCGTCGAGTGCCGCGCGCACCTGGAGCACGGAGGTGCCGCCGTCGGACCCGCCCTCGGCCGCGTACGCGCCCACCAGGTCGCCGTGCGTCGTGACGGCCCGCAGGCCGGGATGGCGCTCGACCAGCTCGCGCGCGGACTTCAGATCGTCGACGACCGCCACGTCGGCCAGCACGTGATCGAGGGCCGGACGGAGATGGCCGGGCACCGTGACGAGGTCGGCCACCCAGCGACTGCCGTCGGGAGCCGTTCCCCGCCGCCGCGCCGCCACGCCCGGCACCCCAGCGGATCCTTGACCCGACGCATCCGCCGCCCCGGGTCCCTGGCCGGACGCACCCGCCACCTCGGGTCCCTGACCGGACACGCCCGCCGCGCCGGGGGCGGCTGCGGGCTCCTGGCGGGGCGGTGCCGGTGGGAGCCGGTCGGCGGCGTGGGCGACGAGGAGCGTGGCCTGGCCCTTGCCCTGGGCGCGGAGCAGGTCGATGGCCTCGACGGCGGTGTCGAGGGTCTTCACGGTGATCGCCTCGGCGACGGGACCGAGCACGGCCGCCACGGCCGGCTCCGCCCCCGGCGTGACCTGCATGGCGGCCGCCAGCGGGCCGAGCACCCCGGCCAGGCCGGCGTCCAGCAGGGCCGCGCCGCCGTCGCCCTTGGCCAGCCCCAGCTCCAGCGCCTCCTTGCGCGCGGCCAGCGCGGCCACCGAACGCTGGGCCTCCTGGTCGGCGGCGCGGGCGGTGGCCACGGCCGACTTCGCCGCCTGCAGAGCGGCCCGCGGCGCGTCGAGGCAGGACTTGGCCTCCTCGGCCGCCGCCCGCGCCTCGTCGGCGACCGCTGCGGCCTCCTCGACCATGGCCTGCGCCGTGGCCAGCTCCTCGGCCAGCGCGGGGTCGGCGGCGGGCTCCTCCAGCCGGCGTGCCTCCAGGTCTTCCGTGGCCTGGCGCTCGCGCTCGGTCGCGTCGGCCACCGCCGCCTGGAGTCTGCCGATCTCCTCCTCGGCGGCCCTGGCTCTGCTGCGTACGGAATCGACCTGGCCGCGCAGCTTGGCCAGCCCTTCCCGGCGGTCGGCGGCGGCCCTGGCGGCCATCGCGAGCCGCTGCTCCTCCGCGTTCAGCTCGGCCTCGGCCTCGGAGCGCCGCTCGACGGCCGCCTCCAGGAGCTCGTGCGCGTGTTCGAGCTCGGCCCTGAGGATCAGCTCCTGCTCGCGAGCCTCGGCAGCCTCGCGCTCCAGCTCCTCCGGGTCACGGCCCCTGCGCTCGATGGCGGCGGCGTCGAGCGCGTGCCGGTGGCGTTCGGCGGCGAGCTGTTCCAGGCCGGTGATGCGCTCGCGCAGCGACGAGAGCCTGAAGTAGGTCTCCTGGGCGGCGGCCAGCCGGGGCTGCGCCTCTGCCTCGGCGGCCTCCAGCGCGGTCTCGCGCTGCTGGCCCTCCGCCAGCTCGGTCTCCACCTGGTTGCGCCTGGCCGTGATCGCGGCCTCGTCGGCGGCCTCGCGCTCCAGGGTGGCACGCAGCGTGCCCACGTCGTCGGCCAGCAGCCGGAGCCTGGCGTCACGCAGGTCGGCCTGGATGACGGCGGCCTTGCGGGCGATCTCCGCCTGGCGGCCCAGCGGCTTGAGCTGGCGGCGCAGCTCCGTGGTGAGGTCCTGCACACGGGTCAGGTTGGCCTGCATGGCGTCGAGCTTGCGCAGCGCCTTTTCCTTGCGCTTGCGGTGTTTGAGTACGCCGGCGGCCTCTTCGATGAACGCCCGCCGATCCTCGGGCCCGGCGTGCAGCACGGCGTCGAGCTGGCCCTGCCCGACGATGACGTGCATCTCGCGGCCGATGCCCGAGTCGGACAGCAGCTCCTGGATGTCGAGCAGGCGGCAGGTGTCGCCGTTGATCGCGTATTCGCTCTGCCCCGACCGGAACATCAGCCGGCTGATCGTGACCTCGGTGTAGTCGATCGGCAGCGCGCCGTCGCTGTTGTCGATGGTCAGCGTCACCTCGGCGCGCCCGAGCGGGGGCCTGGAGGAGGTGCCGGCGAAGATGACGTCCTCCATCTTGCCGCCGCGCAGCGACTTGGCACTGTGCTCGCCCATGACCCAGGCCAGGGCGTCGACGACGTTGGACTTGCCCGAGCCGTTGGGGCCGACGACGCAGGTGATGCCGGGCTCGAACCGCAGGGCGGTCGCGGAGGCGAAGGACTTGAAGCCGCGCAGGGTGAGGGTCTTCAAATACAAGCGCGGCCCCCTTCTCCCTAGACGACTTCGGAAAGACTACTGGTCCCTGATGCGCCTCGCGGGCGCATGCCGTCGGAACCGACGCGACCAGGGCAAAGGAAGCTTTCCGAGGAGGGGAAAATAACAAGGGACGCCTCTTCGAGACGTCCCTGGGTCTTGCGCTCCGATCACTCTCAGGTGAGTGCCGGCTCGCGCTCTTGCATGCGGCTTAGTGCCTCATCGCGGGTTTGCGCCGCAAGAGCGTCATTCGTGGCCTGAAGTCGGATGAGTTCTGCCTCCAGATCCCGGATACGCTGCTGCAGGCGGCGCATTTCCGAGACCATTCGAGGGTCAGGACCGCCGACGTGGCCGAGTAGAGCCTTCGCCATGGTAAAGGGTCCTCCACGCTGAGTGACCAGACTGGTTCGCGCACTTCTATTCCGCGGGAGGGGTGCGCGTGGTACTTAACAAGAGTCGCACCGGCAGTGTGGGCGGTCAAGTCGATCGAACCACTGAGCCCTACTGATGGGCACTCCCGACATACAACTATACCCCATTTGGGGGGTTTAAGGGAAGTCGTTATCGCTCCACAAAACCGCCCAAACTACCTCGTGGTTCGCTCCAACGTTCCACTACTCCATCGACCCTGCCCGGCGTGTCGCAACCTCTGAGCAGCTCCAGCAGCTTGACGCACGCCGACCACGGCCCCTCGGCGACCACCTCCACCCGGCCGTCCTCGGTGTTGCGCGCCCATCCCGCCAGTCCGAGCTCGAGCGCTCTGGCCCGGGTCCACCAGCGGAACCCCACACCCTGGACCCTCCCCCGCACCCAGGCGGTCACCCGGACGCTCTCCGGATTTTCCGTATTTTTCGTGTTCTCCGACATCTGGTCTCCCATGTGGTCTCACGCCACCAAAGCCTCCGACCCGAGAGCGTGCCGGGCCGCCGCGTCGCGAAACGCCCGGATCGCCGCCGTCTCGGCCCCCCGCGCCCAGGCCAGGCCGAGGATCGACGGAGGCAGGCCGACGACGGGGACGAAGCTCACGTCGGGGCGCCTGTGGTGGGCGGCCGTGGGGGCGCAGAACAGCATGCCGCCCCGGCCGAGCGCCACCTGGGTCAGGCCCTCCTGGCTCGTGGTCACCGTACCTGCCAGGGGAATCGGACGTCCGGAAGGGGTTACGGAGGGTGTCACGCGTTCCCGCCAGGCGCGCGGTGCGGGACCGTCCAGGCCGATCAGGGGCAGGCCCGCCAGTTCCTCCGCGCCGATGCTCGCCCGGCCGGCCAGGGGATGGCGGGCGGAGACACCCAGCTCGTACGACACCCGGTTCAGGCCCTCGCCCACCGCCAGGTCGGGCTCGTCCACCGGCAACAGCGTGAACACGATGTCCACCTGTCCGGCCCGCAGCCTGCTGAACGGGTCGGACAGCGGGATCTCCACCAGCTCGACCTCGCATCCGGGGTTGCGGCTCTCGAAGGCGCGTACGCCGCCCGTGACGACATCCGTGGGCGTGGCCAGGAACCCCACCCTGAGCACCCCCGTCACCTCGCGGGCGGCCGCCTTCGCCCGGTTCACGGCCGTGGCCAGCCCTTCGTACGCGGGCCGCAGGTCGGCCAGGAAACGTTCGCCGAGCGGCGTCAGCCGCACCCGCCTGCTGGTCCGCTGGAAGAGCCGGCCGCCGATCCTGGTCTCCAGCGAGCGCATGAGCTGGCTCACCCGGCCCGGCGACAGGTAGAGGCGCTCGGCCGTACGCGCGAAGTGCAGCTCCTCGCTGAGCACGACGAAGCACTCCAGTTCCCTGAAGTCCATCTCCACCTCCACCGATTGCTTAGCCTGCCTAAACCAAGCTTTCGGCCTTCGTCATTGTTCCCGCCCGCGGGCGCCAGGAGGCTGAGCGACATGACGTTGACCGATGCACACGCCTCCACCCAGGCGCGATGGCTCGCCGTGACCTCGGTCGCGGTCGGCACCTTCACCATCGTGACCAGCGAGATGCTGCCCGTCGGGCTGCTGACCTCGATCGCCTCCGACCTTCGCGTCTCCGACGGCACGGCCGGGCTGATGATGACGGCCCCAGGGCTGGTCGCGGCGGTCGCCGCGCCCCTGCTGGCGGTGACCACCCGCCGGGTCGACCGGCGGGTCACGCTGCTGGGGCTGATGGCGTTGCTGGCGGTGGCCAACCTGGCGGGCGCGCTCTCCCAGAGCCATGCCGTCATGATGGCCGCCCGGGTGCTGACCGGGGTGAGCATCGGCGGTTTCTGGGCGTTCGCGGCCGGGCTGGCGCCCCGGCTGGTGCCCGGCCGGTCGGTCGGACGGGCCACCTCGATCATCTTGTCCGGGGTGTCGGTGGCGTCGGTGCTGGGGGTGCCGGCGGCCACGTTCGTGTCGTCGTTCGCGGGGTGGCGGAGCGCGTTCATCGCCATGGGGGCGGTGGCGCTGGTCCTGCTCGCCGTACTGGCCGCCACCCTGCCGCCGCTGCCCGGCGACCCGCCGCCGGCCGAGGACGGCCCCACCGCCCCTGCCCGGCCGCGGCACGAACGCACGCCCGCCCAGGACACCCTCACGACCGCCCAGAACGCCCTCCAGAGCCCGCAGAGCCCCCCTGACGACCGGAACGCCCTCCAGGGCACAGAGCCGGGCGCACGGCCGGGAACACGGCCGGCGTGGCTCTCACGGCCGCTCAGGCTCGTGCTCGTGCTGACCGTCCTCATCGTGTCCGGCCACTTCGCGGCCTACACCTACGTACGGCCGTTCATGGAGCAGGTCTCGCACGCCGGTCCCGCCCTCATCAGCACGGCGCTTCTCGTGTACGGCGCCGCCGGCGTGGCGGGCAACTTCGCCTCGGGCGCGCTGGCCGCCAGGAATCCCCGGCCGGTGCTGATCGCGCTGGCCGCGCTCATGGCCCTGGCCACGGCGGCGCTGCCGGTGATCGGGCTGCCCCTGGCCGTGCTCGTGGTGTGGGGCCTGGGCTACGGCGGCGTGGGCGTCGCCCTCCAGCTGTGGATCATGCGGGAGGGCGGCGGCGAGCTCGGCACGGCGCTGTTCGTCAGCGCCTTCAACGTCTCCATCGCGCTCGGCGCGTTCGCCGGCGGCAGGGTGGTCGACGGCGTCTCGATCATCGCGGTGATGTGGCTGGCGGCGGGCCTGACCGCGCTGGGCGCGGTCGTCGCTGGCATCTGGGGCAGGAGTAGGACGACCGGTTCATGAACGCCTCACGCCGGATCGGGGTGCCGCAGCGGGAGCACGGCAGGTCACGCCGGCCGTAGACCTCCAGGGAACGTTCGAAGTAGCCGCTGTCGCCGTTGACGTCGACGTAGAGGCTGTCGAACGACGTGCCGCCCTGCTGGAGGGCGGCGGCCATCACCGTGCGGACGGCGGCGAGCAGTTCGGTGATCTTGGGCCTGGTGAGCGTCTGCGTGGGGCGGGCCCAGTGGAGCCGGGCGATCCACAGGGCCTCGTCGGCGTAGATGTTGCCGACACCGCTGATCAGCGATTGGTCGAGCAGGGCCCGCTTGATCTCGGTGTGCCTGGCTCTGAGCCTGCGGGAGAACTCGTCCTCGTCGAACGCCGCCTCGAACGGGTCGGGCGCGATGTGGGCGATCGGCTCGGGCACACCGCCGGCCAGGGAGGTGAGCATGACGTGGCCGAACGTACGCTGGTCGACGAAGCGCAGGTCGGGGCCGCCGTCCTCGAAGCGGACGCGTACCCTGAGGTGTTTCTCCGGCGGCGCGTCACCGTCGACCACCAGCAGCTGGCCGCTCATCCCCAGGTGGGCCATGAGCGCCTCTTCCGCGCCCGACAGCGGCAACCACAGATATTTGCCGCGGCGCTCGGACGACAGCAGCGTGCGGCCCTTCAGCCGCGCGGTGAACTCGTCGGGGCCGGGCATGTGACGCCTGATCGCGCGGGGGTGCAGCACCTCCGCCGAGGCGATCTCACGGCCGATGACCCATTGTGCGAGGCCGCGCCTGACGACCTCGACCTCAGGCAGCTCGGGCATCACGCACCTCGCCCTCTGGACGCTGAACTATCACCTTGTGGAAACCCAGGCGCCGACAAGGTCAGCTCGCGGGCTGGCTCTCCCGCTGCTCCCTGCGGGCCCTGATGCGGGTCCACGCCGCCTCGGCCGCCTGCTGCTCGGCCTCCTTCTTGCTGCGCCCGGTGCCCGAGCCGTAGGACTCGCCGCCGACCCGCACCATCGCCGTGAACGACTTGGCGTGGTCGGGGCCGCTCTCCTCGACATGGTATTCGGGCACGCCGAGCGCCTCGGAGGCGGTCAGCTCCTGCAGGGAGGTCTTCCAGTCGAGCCCCGCGCCCAGCGACGCCGAACGCACGATCAGCGGGTCGAACAGCAGGTGCACCACCCGGAACGCCTCGTCGAGGCCCTTGTCGACATAGACCGCGCCGATCAGCGCCTCGAGGGTGTCGGCCAGGATGGACGACTTGTCGCGCCCGCCGGTGCCCTCCTCGCCCCTGCCGAGCCGCAGGAACCGGCCCAGTCCGAGCCCGCGGGCCACATCGGCCAGCGCCCGCATGTTGACCACCGCGGCGCGCAGCTTCGCCAGCTGGCCCTCGGGCAGGTCGGGATGGTTGCGGTAGAGGGTGTCGGTGACCACCAGGCCCAGCACCGAGTCGCCCAGGAACTCCAGGCGCTCGTTGGTGGGCAGCCCGCCGTTCTCGTACGCGTAGGAGCGGTGTGTCAGCGCCCGCTCGAGAATTCCGGGGTCAAGGGCGACCGCCAGGACCCGCTCCAGCTCGTCTCTGGCGACCTCCACGGCCACCGGCTTAGGACCTGCGCCCACGTGCTTCCTCCTCGGACATCTTCACATGGCGCGCCGACTGCGGAAGATGCCCGAAAACGTGGTGGGCGTCGGGGTAACGCGTAGCCCCGGCGTCCACCACGGCCGCGGGCGAACCGCCGCCGCACGCATCTGAGACGGTAACGCCGACCGAGGCACAATGGCACCCGGTCGGCATCACGTCAATCAGGCGGACGGCTCGATGACCTGACGACGGTTGTAGGTGCCGCAGGTGGGGCACGCGATGTGCGGCTGCTTCGGCGAACGGCACTGCGGGCAGCTCACCAGGGCGACAGCAGTCGTCTTCCACTGGGAGCGACGGGCGCGGGTGTTGCTCCGCGACATCTTTCGCTTCGGGACGGCCACGTCACTTCTCCTGATCGTTATCGTTCTCGGAAATCAGACCTTGCAACGACGCCCACCGGGCGTCGATCTTCTCGTGCCGGTGATCCGTGCCGGCCTCGGCCAGCTTGATCCCGCACTCCGCGCAGAGCCCTTCGCAGTCATCCCTGCACACCGGGCTCAACGGCAGCGCGAGCACCACCGCGTCGCGGAAGGTCGGCTCGAGGTCGAGCAACTCTCCGTCGAGCAGCGAATCCTCCTCCGAGGCGTCCTCGTCGGAGTAGAAGAACAGCTCCTGCAAGTTGACCTCGACATCCGAGGTGACAGGGTCGAGGCACCGCGCGCACTCCCCGGCGAGCGGGGCCTGCGCCGTGCCTGAGACGAGCACGCCTTCCATCACTGCTTCGAGCCGGAGACCCAGCTCGACTTCGGCGTCTTTGGGGACACCGATCATGTCGACGCCGAGATCTGCCGGTGCCGGGAGCGACAGGGTCGTCTGCCTCATCGTGCCCGGCCGCTTTCCCAGGTCGTGAGTGGAGATCACCCAAGGGGAGCGGGGGTCGAGGTGCTGAGTCATCCTGCTCTCGCTAGGCATGGCGAAAACCGTCGCCGTCGTACAAGGCCGAATAGAAAGAATACCAGCCCCTGCGGGGGGCGCGCCCCCCGCAGACCCCCCACAGGCATCGCGCTGCGCTCATGACCCCAGCGCCGAAGCACGCCCGCGCCCCCTAGCCCCTCAGGCGCTCGATGAGGAGCTTGTGCACCAGGTCCGGCACGAGGCCCGACACGTCTCCACCGTATCGGGCGATCTCCTTCACCCTGCTGGAGGAGAGGAACGAGTATTCGGGGTTGGTCGGCATGAACAGCGTCTCGACCCCCGACAGGCGGTAGTTGAGCTGCGCCATCTGCAGTTCGTAGTCGAAGTCGCTGACCACCCTGATGCCCTTGACGATGGCGGGGATGTCGTGCTGCCTGCAGAAATCGACCAGCAGGCCATGGAACTTCTCGACTTTGACGTTCGGATAGTCCTTGGTCACGGTCTGCAGGATGTCGATCCGTTCGTCAACCGTGAACAGGCTGCTCTTCTCGACGTTGATGAGAACGGCCACGGTCACCTCGTCGTACAGCCGCGCGGACCGGCCGATGATGTCGAGGTGGCCATTGGTGATGGGGTCGAACGACCCCGGGCAGACTACGCGGCGCAAGACGCCTCCCAGGTCTACGGGCAGGTCTACGGGTTCCCGGCGGCGCGACCGTACCAAACGGACGCTTCACCATATCGACGGACCCTCTCCTCAACGTAGCCTTCCGGCCACATAAGGGCCTTTCCCCTGCTTTCCCGCTCGAACGCCACCAACGCCTCTTCAGCCAGCCAGCCGTTGTCGCGCAGCGACTCCAGAACCCGCTCCACCTCGCCGTCGGACGTGGCGTAGGGCGGGTCGGCGAACACGATGTCGTACGGCTCATCAGGCGCTTTCCCGACCACCCGCGTCACCTTGTCGGCCACCACGCGCGCGCCGTCGAGGCCGAGCGACTCGACGTTGGCCCTGATCGTCCTGACGGCCCTGGCATCGGACTCGACGAGCAGGGCCACGGCCGCGCCCCTGGACAACGCCTCCAGCCCGACCGCGCCAGAACCGGCGTACAGGTCGATCACCCGGGCGTCGCGGATCCCGTGGAGTGAATCGAGCGTCAAGAGGATCCCTTCTCGCGCCCTGTCACTGGTCGGTCTCGTTCCGCGCCCCGGCGGCACGGCCAGGCGCCTGCCACCCGCGATGCCTGCGATGATCCGCGTCATGTGACCCATTGTTCCGCATGTTCGCGCAGGTCAAGGATGCACAAGTGTCTGCCTCGAGTACGCAAGGGTGATTCACATCGGGGGGATCGGCCCGCATGATGAGTTCTGCGGCCTTCAAGGTGACCCACATGAAGGCCGACCGGCGTGATCGTGAGCCCTTCCGCACGCCGGTTCCCTCGGCACCTGACCCGAGGGTGGGCCCAGCGGGGACGGCATTCGGGGGGAGGCCGTCCCCGCGGCTGGGCCTTTCACATGATCATCTTTATCGCGGCCTACGCCGCCTTCCGGAGGCCCTGCCCGACGGCAGCCGTGACACCGGCGACCGCCTGGATGCGCGTCAGGTCTTCTCCAGGTATTCCGCACGCTCGTCGGCCAGCAGCCGTTCGATCTCCGCGCGCAACCCCTCGTGGGAGGCGAGCTCGGGGTCGCGGGCCAGCAGCGCGCCGGCCTCCTCCCTGGCCGTGGCGATGACGTCCTCGTCGCGGAGCAGTTGCAGCAGCTTCAGCGAGGAGCGCTTGCCCGACTGCGCCGCGCCCAGGACGTCGCCCTCCCGCCGCTGCTCCAGGTCGACCCGTGACAGCTCGAACCCGTCGAGCGTCGCGGCCACCGCGTCGAGGCGGGCGCGGGCAGGGGTGCTCTCGGAGAAGTCGGAGACCAGGAGGCACAGGCCGGGCAGGCCGCCCCGGCCGACGCGGCCGCGCAGCTGGTGGAGCTGGGAGACGCCGAAGCGGTCGGCGTCCATGATGATCATGACGGAGGAGTTGGGCACATCGACCCCGACCTCGATGACCGTGGTGGCCACCAGGATGTCGAGCTCGCCCCGCGTGAAGGCGCGCATGAGCGCGTCTTTCTCCTCCGGAGGCAGCTTGCCGTGCAGCGTGCCGACCCGCAGGTCGTGGAAGGGCCCCTCGGACAGGAGCTTGGCCACGTCGAGCACGGCGAGCGGCGGGCGGCGCTCCTCTTCGGCGGGGGTCGCCAGATCGCCCTCGTCGCCCTCCAGGTCGCCGATGCGGGGGCACACGATGTAGGCCTGCCGGCCCAGCGCCACCTCCTCCCTGACCCGCTCCCAGGTGCGTTCGAGGTAGTGGGGCTTCTCGGCGGCCGGGACGACGTGGGTGGTGATGGGGGCACGACCCGACGGGAGCTGGGACAACGTCGAGATCTCCAGGTCGCCGAAGACCGTCATCGCGACCGTGCGCGGGATCGGCGTGGCCGTCATCACCAGGACGTGCGGGCGCGTTCCGCCCGCCTTCTCCCGCAGCGCGTCGCGCTGCTCCACCCCGAACCGGTGCTGCTCGTCGACCACGACCAGCCCGAGGTCGGCGAACTGGACGTGCTCCTGCAGCAGCGCGTGCGTGCCGACGACGATGCCCGCCGTGCCGGAGGCGGCGTCGAGCAGGGCAGAACGGCGAGCGGCGGCGCCCATCGAGCCGGTCAGCAGGGTGACGGCCGTCCCCCCGAACACGCCCCCCTGCGCCAGGTCGCCCAGCATGGTGGTGATCGAGCGGTGGTGCTGCTGGGCGAGCACCTCGGTGGGCGCCAGCAACGCCGCCTGGCCGCCCGCGTCGACCACCTGGAGCATCGCGCGCAACGCCACCACCGTCTTGCCCGCGCCGACCTCTCCCTGCAGGAGCCGGTGCATCGGATGCTCCAGCGCGAGGTCGTCGGCGATCTCATCGCCGACCTTCGCCTGCCCCTCCGTCAGCGAGAACGGCAGCCGCGCGTCGAAGTCGTCCAGCATGCCGCCGGACCGCGTGGGCCTGGGCCTGGCGGGCCAGGCCGTGGCCGCCTGCCGCCTCTGGAGCAGCACCGCCTGCAACACGAACGCCTCGTCGAACTTGAGCCTCTTGCGCGCCCGGCCGACCTCGGCGAAGTCTTTCGGCCGGTGGATG
Source organism: Nonomuraea diastatica (assembly GCF_004349015.1). NCBI lineage: Bacteria > Bacillati > Actinomycetota > Actinomycetes > Streptosporangiales > Streptosporangiaceae > Nonomuraea > Nonomuraea diastatica. Next base: position 59,175 of record NZ_SMKP01000001.1, on the reverse strand, counting down.
GCCACGAGCGCCTCGCCCAGGTCCTGCAGGCCGTGGCGGGCCCGCAGCTCGGCGGGCAGCGGATCCTCGAGTGGGCCCAGCGTGTCGAGCACCACGCCGACCGCGCGCCTGATCGCCCACGGCGTCAGGTCCTTGCCCGCCGGGTAGATCGGCACTGGCGCCGCCGCGAACTCCTCCGCGCTCGCCTCACCCTCCTCGAACAGCTCGAACTCCGGGTGAGCGAGCTGCCAGCGCGGCTTGGCCCGCGCGCCGAACAACCCCACCTTGCCGGCGAACATCCCGCGCCGCCCCGGTTTGAGCCGCGACTCGGCCACGTGGGAGCCCTTGCCGAAGAACGACAGGTAGAGCCTGTTGCCGTTGCCGTCGACGATCTCGACCTCCAGCCAGGTGCCGCCCCGGTTGCGCATGGGCTTGCGCATCAGCCTGGTCACCTCGCCGACCACCGTGACATGCTCGTCGACCGCGAGCGCGTCGAGTGAGGTCAGCTCGCCGCGCTCGGCATAGCGGCGCGGATAGTGGCGCAGCAGGTCGCCGACCGTCTCCAGGCCGAGCACGCTGTGCAGCAGCTTGGCGGTCTTCGGGTCGAGGGCCTTCGTCAGAGGCTCGTCGAAACGGCTCACGGCATTTAGTTCTACCGCCTGAGGCCGACAGGAATCCCCTCCGCCGCCGCCCGCGTGCCGATCTGACGGCCTGCACCGGGAATCCGGAGCTCGCACGGACCGCGCCCGCCGGTCCCCTCGGCCTCCGGACCGGGCGGGCACCCCCGCGGGACGGTGCTCGCCCGGTCGGCGTCCGGACCGGGCGAGCACTCCCGCGGGACGTCGCTCACCGTCATTCCACGCCGATCAGGAGCGGGTAGCCACCCTGCTCGCCGTCGTACACGACGAGGTCGACGTCGGGGCGCGTACGCCTGAGACGGTCCTCGACGCGGCCGGCGAGCCCTGCGGGCGCGTGCGCGCCCGTGACCAGGGTCACCAGCTCGCCGCCGCCCGCCACCATCCGGTCCACGACCGTGGTGGCCACGTGGTCGATCGTGTCGCCGATCACGGCGACGTCCCCGTCGATCAGGCCGAGCACGTCACCGGGGCGGCACAACCCCGCGCTGGTGAACGCCTCCCCGCCGGCCACCGTCACGTGCCCGCGCCTGGTGTGGCCCGCCGCGTCCGTCATCGCGACCACGTCGTCGTCGAAACGGCGCAGCGGATCGTGTACGGCCAGGGCCGCCAGCCCCTGCACGGTTGCCTCCGTGGGCAGCACGCTGACCGTGACGCCGTCCTCGCGGGCGATCTCCGCGGCCGCGGCGGCGACCGCCCTGACCCCCTCGTCGTTCGGCAGGACGGCCACCTCGCCTCCCGCCTGCCTGATCGCGGCGAGCATGGCGGGCAGCGTGGGCCTGGCGCCGGGAGCGCGCCGCACCACGACCGCGCCGCACTCCTCGAACAGCGCCGCGATCCCGTCGCCCGCGGCCACCGCCACCACGCCCCTGCCCGCGCCGCCGCGGTGGGTGCGTTCAGCCAGATACGTGATCCTGATCCGGTGCGGCCTGCCCGCCCGCAGCCCCGCCTCGACCGCCGGCCCAGCCTCGGCCACGTGGACGTGCACGTTCCAGAGTCCCTCGCCGCCGACCACGACCAGCGAGTCGCCCATGGCGTCGAGCTCCTCGCGCAGCGCGTGGACCGCGCGGTCGCCGGCGTCCAGTAGGTACATCACCTCGTATCCCGCACCCACCTCGGCCATGGGCGCCACCCGCGCGGTCGGTGCGGGAACGTCGTAGTGGCCGGCGGACGAGCCGGTGATCACTGAGGCGAGCGTCTCGAGCACGATCGCCGCACCGGCGCCGCCCGCGTCCACGACGCCGCTGCGGGCCAGAACATCGAGCTGGCCGGTCGTCCGGCGCAGCGCGACCCTGGCCTCCTCCGCCGCCTGCCGCGCCACCGCGTCCAGGTCGCCGGTGCCGGTGTCCTGGACGGCCCTGGCGGCGGACTCCAGCACGCTCAGCACCGTACCCTCGACCGGCCTGGCCACTGCCTCCCTGGCCAGCGTGGCGGCCCTGAGCAGCCCGGCGCGTAGGTCGGGACCGTCCTTCAGCACCTCGGCGAGACCGCGCAGCGCCTGGCTGACGATCACTCCGGAGTTGCCGCGCGCCCCGACGAGGGCGCCGTACGAGAGGGTCTGCCACACCACGGCCGCGTCCACGTCGTCGGGCAGCGACTCGACGGCCTCGGCCGCCGAAAGCATGGTCAGGTGGAGGTTGGTGCCGGTGTCGCCGTCGGCGACGGGGAACACGTTGAGCGCGTCGATCTCCGTCCTGGCCTGGCCGAGCGCGTCGGCGGCCAGGCGGGCCCAGCGGCGCACGGCGGGCGGGTCGAGGATCTTCATGCCGGTCCTTCGACCTCCCCGATGCGCTACGGTTGTGCGAGGAGAATATCGCCGCATCGGACCTGGTCCAGTGCTCTGGTTCGCGCCCATCGGGGTGGATCGGATATTCTCGTCTGGCTGGCCGGTCGTCCCGGCATGCCCTCCGCCCGGAATTCATCCGCGGACAGGGCTACATCGACTGTTTTAAGGAGCGATACCGTGGCTTCCGTCTGCGATGTCTGCCACAAGGGGCCGACGTTCGGCAACAACGTGTCACACTCCCACCGCCGCACCCGCCGTCGTTGGAACCCCAACATCCAGACGGTCCGCGCGGTCGTCGGCGGCACGCCGAAGAAGCTGAACGTGTGCACCTCGTGCATCAAGGCGGGCAAGGTCACCCGCTAGCCCGCAGGTTTCACGAAGCCCGTCCGTTCCTGAGGGAGCCGGCGGGCTTTCGTCATTCCCGCCCCCGAGACCGGGTCTCTCGGCGCTCGCTCGCCTCCCATCCGAAACACCTGGCCGGGGCGGGAGGAACGCCTGGGGGATCGTAGGGCGCGGGGCGCGGCGGAGGCCCCGGAAGGCCGGTCAAGGACGCGACGCACGGCTCCAAGAGGGTCCCGGGCGCGCGGCCGCAGGAGGGCCCGGCCCGGGGCACGACGCACGGCCCCAGGAGGACCCGTGCGGGACGCGGGCGGCGTCTCGGTCCCCCCTGACGGGCCCGGCGGCCGGAGTGCGGCTCAGCGCCCCGGCGAACGGCGTACGGCCTTCCGTTCACGTGCCAGGGGCGCCGGTGGCGGTGGAGACTCGCTCGAAAGGCGCTCGGAGGTGGTTGAGAGTCCGGCGAGAGAAGACGGTCAGCGCCAGTGCCAGGCGTGGTCGACGGGGCCGATGCCGCCGCCGAGGGGGAAACCCCTGGCGATCGCCCCCGTCACGTACTCCTTCGCCTTGCCCACCGCCGACGGCACGTCGTCGCCCACCGCCAGACGGGAGGCGATGGCCGAGGCGAGTGTGCAGCCCGTGCCGTGGGTGTGGCGGTTGTCGAGGCGTTCCGCGGCGAAGCGGAACTCCTCGGTGCCGTCGGTGAGCAGGTCGACCGGGGCGCCGGGCAGGTGGCCGCCCTTGATCAGCGCCCACGCGGGCCCCAGCTCCAGGACGGCGTCGGCGGCCCTGCGCAGGCCGTCCTCGTCCTCGACCTTGATCGAGGTGAGCTGCTCCACCTCCCACAGGTTCGGCGTCACCACGGTGGCCACGGGCAGCAGGCGCGTCCGCATCGTCTCGACGGCTTCGGGAGCCAGCAGCGAGTTGCCGTGCTTCGACACCCCGACGGGGTCCACGACCAGCGGCGCGTCGTACGGACCGAGCGCGTCGGCCACCGTCTCGACCAGCACCGGCGAGGCGAGCATGCCGGTCTTCACGGCCTGCGCGCCGATGTCGCCGAGCACCGAGTCGAGCTGCGCGCGTACGGCCTCGGGCGGCAGCTCCCAGTAGCCCTGGACGCCCAGCGAGTTCTGGGCGGTCACGGCGGCGATGACGCTCATGCCGTGGACGCCCATGGCCATCATGGTCTTCAGGTCGGCCTGGATGCCCGCGCCGCCCCCTGAGTCGGAGCCGGCGACGGTCAGCACGCGTGGTGGGGTGGAAACCGCAGCGGAAGGGGCGCTTTGCGGGGATCGCTCCGTCATGTCCCCTATCCAACCACTCAGCTGACGACGCACTCCCCGCTGACCATTCCGCAGTTGGCCGCCGGCGCGCCCCTGCCCGTCGCGGTGAACGACACCTCGACCGTGGCCCCCGCGGCCAGCTGCGCCGACACGTCGAGAATCAGCAGGTCACCGTCCTGCGTCCAGTCGGCGCCCCGAACGTCCACGACCCTGCCCTCGACCGGGACGGAGACCGTGGGGTTCTGCAGCGTCTCCGCCGAGGTGTTGGAGAGGCGCAGGTTGACCGCGTACGTGGTCATCCGCTGCCTGATGGTCTGCTGGACGTTCACCGAGCCGTTGCCGGACGGCGAGCCGAAGGATCCCGTGTCGTCCGAGGGCTCGGGGACGCTGGTGGTGGTCGGAGCGGCGCCGATGTCGGCGTCCACGGAGGAGGGCTCGTCCAGCGGCGTGTCCTGAGGCACGCTCTCCTCGTCCGGCTCCTGCGCCGGCTCCTGCGCGGGTTCCTTGGCCGGCGCCTTCGACTTCTTCACCCTGGTCTTGGTGGGCGTCGGCCTGGCCGGCTCCGTGTGGCGCGGGCGGGCTTGGTACGTGACGGTGGGCGTCGGGGTCTCGGCCGGTCCGGTGTCCTTCACCGGCTCGTCCGAGGGCTCCTCTTCCGGCTCCGTCTCCTCCACGGGAGGCTGGGAGATCTCCGGTCCCGGCCGGTTGGTGGCGCCCTGCACGGCCGCGCACGTGGTGTCCGCGCACTTGTCCGTGCCGCCGGAGGTGCTCATGAGCTTGACGCCCGCCACGGTGCCGCCGAGCACGACGGCCACGGCGGCGACGGACAACAGCGCGACCCGGCCCTTGCCGCCGCTCGACGAGGCGCCGGGGAGCAGCTCGTCGTCACGGCGGGCCTTGCGGCGGCCGCGGGGCCCCTCAGGGCCGCCGGGGCCGGAGTCGGCCGACCAGCCGGAGCCCAGGAACCCGGTTTCCGTGTTGGCCCAGGCCGGCGCCTGGGCGGCGGTCGGCGCTCCGGCCACCTTGACGTCGCCGGGCTCGGGCGGGCCGCTGCCGTGGACGGGGCCGGAGGGTGCGTCGAACCTGGCGGTACGGTCATCGGGCTCGTCGAAGAACCCGGAACGATCCGCGGGGGCGTCGAAGGATGCGGTCCGGTCGTCCTGCTCCCCTGATGGCCCCCCGAACGGCCCGGACCTGTCGCCCGATGCGAACGGATCAGGACGGTCTCCTGGCGCGCCGAGCGGGCCAGGCGGGTTCGCAGGGCCGCCGAACGGCTGGTGGGCCGGGTCGCCGAACCGCCCGTCGTCCGCGGGACGGCTGAAGGCGCTCGCATGGCCCGACCCCGGGGCCCCGGGAGCCGGCATGCCGGCGGGGCCGCCGAACACGGCCGTCTGGTCGGCGGGATCGCCCATCGGGCCTGCGCCAGGTCCGTTGAAGGGTCGGTCGGCGGGCGGGCCCCACTCGGACGGGCGGGCGAACGCGCCCGTCGTCTCCATCGGCCCGGCCTCGTCGCCCCTCTGAGGCGGCTGGAACGGGCTCCTGGAGTCGGTGGCCGGCGGGAAGCCGGCGGGGGTTGCGGGCAGCGCGAAGGCTCCGGTGGTCTCGAAGGGCTCGGACTGCGGCGTGCGCGGCGGCGGTGCGTCCGTACGCCGTGGCATGGGAGCCCACTGGCCCGTCACCTCGGGCTGATCCGGCAGAGAAGGCCAGCCTGGCTGCTCGACCTCCTCGTCAGGACCCCAGAATGCGCTGCCGTTCCCCCGTTCGTCCCCGTCTTCGGATCCACCTGTGCCGTGGCGGCCCATGGCTGCCCTTTCTCCCGGTTACAGTGGCCGCCAATCTTCATAACACCTTCACTACGCCGCTGTCACAACAATCCCGTTAGTCACGCCCTAAATCCGGAAACTTTCACGCAAATCGGGACAAGTAATCACTCAAAGTGATCCCAGCCGCGACGCCCGACCTCCCGGCCATACACCACGACGCCGGAACCTTCGACCACGCGGCCCACGACCTGCCACGATTCGGGCAGGCGTACCTCTGCGGGGAATACCGCCGCGAGCGCGTGATCCTCACCCCCCGTGAGCACCCACTCCAGCGGATCGGCCCCCACCTCCTTAGCCGCCACCGCCACGGGCTCCGCCACGGCGAACGCCTGGGGATCCAGCTCGATCCGCACCCCACTGGCCTCGGCGACGTGGCCGAGGTCCTGCAGCAGCCCGTCACTGACGTCGAGCATCGCGCCGGCCCCCAGCTCGGCCGCCCGCGGCCCCATCGTGTAGGGAGGGGACGGCCTGCGATGCGCGGCCACGACCTCCTCCAAGGCCGCAGAGCCCGCCGGCGGGCCCTTCTCCAGCAGCGCCCATCCGGCCGCCGCGTAGCCGAGCCGGCCCGTCACGGCCACCACGTGCCCCGGCCTGGCCCCCGAGCGGAGCACGGGAGCACGCCCCTCCAGATCGCCCAGCGCGGTCACCCCGATGACGACCTGGTCACACCGGGTGACGTCGCCGCCGGCCACACTGGCGCCGACCACGGCACACTCGTCGCGAAACCCGTCGGTCAGCTCGTCGAGCCAGGTCAGGGGCAGGTCGGCGGGGATGCCGAGCCCCACCACGATCGAGGTGGGGACGGCGCCCATGGCGGCGACGTCGGCGAGGTTCTGGGCCGCGGCCTTGCGCCCCACGTCATAACCGCCGGACCAGTCACGGCGGAAGTGCCGGCCCTCCAGCAGCAGGTCGGTCGAGACCACGACACGCCTGTCGGGCGCCGCCACCACGGCGGCGTCGTCACCCGGCCCGAGTATCACCGCCGCACCCTGGGGAAGGCGTCCGGTAATACGATTTACCACACCGAATTCGCCGAGATCTCCGACTGTGATGACGCACCTCCTGACGCACACAGGGTACGGTTACCCATCGGCGTGATCCAATCGCCCGGGAGGACGTAATGGTGCAGGCCTACATCCTTATTCAGACCGAGGTAGGCAAGGCCGCTGCCGTGGCCCACGAGATTTCCGGCATCCCCGGGGTCACTCAGGCAGAAGACGTGACAGGGCCCTACGACGTGATCGTGCGCGCGGAGGCCAACAACGTCGACGAGCTGGGCAAGCTCGTCGTCGCGCAGATTCAGGCGGTGGAGGGGATCACGCGTACCCTGACGTGTCCGATCGTCCACATCTGAAGGTAGTAGTCGTCGCATGCGTGCCGCCGCCGTCCTGTTCGTTCTCCTGACGCTCGCCGGGTGCGGCACGGTGCGGGTCGATCCGCCCACGCCGCAGGGGGAAGCGGTGGCCGCGTGCGACAAGCTGGCCGGGCTGCTGCCCGAGACCCTCGACGGTGACGAACGCGGCACGTCCACGCCCGAGTCACCATACGTCGGCGTCTGGGGCGAAGGAGCCATCGCGCTGCGCTGCGGGGTGGGCCGCCCGGTCAGGATGGCACCCACCGACCAGCTCCAGGAGATCGGCGGCGTGGGCTGGTTCGCCGATCCCGAGAGGCCCACGTTGTTCACCGCGGTGACCGACACCGCGTACGTGGAGGTCACCGTCGGAGGCGAGCACGTCGCCGCCGAGGTGCTCACGGACCTGTCGAAACCGATAGCCCAGATGTCGCCTCGATGACCCGCCAGGTCCACGTCGTCGTTCAGCGAAGCCCCGCCGACCGGGCCAGCGCGAGCTGGATGAGCCGGTCGACCAGCGCCGGGTAGGGCAGGCCTGAGGCGGCCCAGAGCTGCGGCGCCACCGACAACGACGTGAACCCCGGCATGGTGTTGATCTCGTTGAAGACCAGCCCGCTGTCAGGCGTGTAGAAGAAGTCCACCCGCGCGAGCCCTTCGCATTCGAGCGCCTCGAACGCGCGCACCGCCATCGCCCGAAGCTCCTCGGCCGTCTCGGCCGGGATGCCGGCGGGCACGGTGAGCGACATCTGGTCGGGGTAGTATTTCGCCTCGAAGTCGAAGAACTCCTGCCCGCCCTCGACCCTGACCTCGCCGGGGATCGACGCCGCGGCCGGCTCGTCGCCGGGCGACTCCAGCACCGCGCACTCGATCTCGCGGCCGGCGATGGCGGCCTCGATGAGCACCTTCGGATCGTGCTGCCTGGCGGCCTCCACCGCCGCCTCCAGCTCGGACCGGTCGGACGCCTTGGAGATGCCCTGCGAGGAACCGGCCCTGGCGGGCTTGACGAACACCGGGAAACCGAGCGACTCGGCCTCCTTGACCACACGCTCCCGGTCGAGCCGCCAGTCGCGGTCGCGGACGACGACGTAACGGCCGATGGGCAGGCCCGCGGCGGCCATCACGGTCTTCATGTGAGCCTTGTCCATGCCGACGGCGCTGGCCAGCACACCCGAGCCTACGTAACGCACACCGGCCATCTCCAGCAGGCCCTGGATCGTGCCGTCCTCGGCGAACGGGCCGTGCATCACCGGGAACACCACGTCGACCGAGCCGAGCTCCACCGGGATGCTGCCCGCATCGTACGCCACCAGCGCGTTGCCGCCCGACGGCAGTGCCAGCGCCGCGCCCGCGCCGTCGACGACCGGCAGCTCGCCCGACTCGATGGCGAACCGCTGGTCGGAGGTGGCCAGCACCCATCTGCCGTCCTGAGCGATCCCAATGGGGATCACCTCGTATTTGCTCCTGTCGATCGCATCCAGAACGCTGCCCGCGCCCATCAGGGACACGGCGTGCTCAGAATTGCGACCTCCGAAAACGACGGCGACGCGTGGCTTACTCATGGTGTCCGAATCTACCGGGGTGTCCCTGTCACAGCGAGCCGAGCACGCCGTAATCAGGCCTTTCTCTTATACGCCGTAACGCTCGGGTTTGGGCGAGCGTGACATCAGCAACATGCCCGCCTCCGCCGGCGACATGCCGTCGTGCACCACTCCGACGACGACCTCGGTGATCGGCATCTCCACGTCGTGCTTCCTGGCCAGCTCCAGCACGGACTCGCAGGACTTCACGCCCTCCGCCGTCTGCTTGGTGGCGGCGACGACCTCGTCGAGCGTCATGCCCCTGCCGAGGTTCTCGCCGAACGTACGATTACGCGACAGCGGCGACGTGCACGTGGCCACCAGATCGCCCATCCCGGCCAGCCCCGCGAACGTGTGGGCGTCGGCGCCGAGCGCCGCGCCCAGCCGGGAGATCTCGGCCAGCCCTCTGGTGATGAGCATGGCGCTGACGTTGTCGCCCATGCCCATGCCCGCCGAGACGCCGACGGCCAGCGCGATCACGTTCTTCACCGCGCCGCCCAGCTCCACGCCGACGACATCGGGATTGGTGTATGGGCGGAACCACGGCGGAAGGTGGCAGGCCGACTGGAGACGGGCGGCGACGGACTCGTCAGCGCATGCGACGACGGTGGCGGCGGGCTGACGCATGGCGATCTCCTTGGCCAGGTTGGGCCCGGAGACGACCGCGACGCGCTCTTCCTGCACCTCGGCGACTTCGCGGATCACTTCGCTCATCCGCTTGGTCGTGCCCAGCTCGATGCCTTTCATCAGGCTGACCAGCACCGCACGAGGCGGGAGGTGCTCGCGCCAGCGGGCCAGATTGGGCCGAAGCCGCTGTGACGGCACGGCCAGCACCACGAAGTCGGCCCCGTCGAGCGCCCGCGCGGCGTCGGTCGTGGCGCGCAGCGTCGCCGGCAACTCGATGCCCGGCAGATAGTCGGGGTTGCCGTGATCACGGTCGATCGCCTCGACCAGCTCCTCCCTGCGTCCCCACAGCGTCACCTCGTTGCCGGCCTCCGCCAAGATCATGGCGAACGTCGTGCCCCACGAGCCTGTGCCGAAAACGGCCACCTTTGTCATGCCATCACCGTCCGGCGGGGTCGTAGGGAGTTTCCGGTGCCTTCTCGCCGCGCAGCTCCGCGAGCTGCACAGTGATCGCCGCCATGATGTCGGCCGTCGCCTCACGCAACACGGCCGCGTGCGGTGGCCGGCCCGCGTATTTCGACAGATCGACCGGCGGCCCCACGCTGACGCGGAACGTCTTGCGCGGGAACAGCCTGGGCTTCTTCTCCCCGTAGGGGAGCAGCTCATGCGCTCCCCAATGGGCGATTGGGATGACCGGCGCGCCGCTCTGCAACGCCAGCCGGGCCGCGCCCGTCTTGCCCACCATGGGCCACAGGCCGGGGTCGCGGGTGCAGGTGCCCTCCGGGTAGAACATGATCGCGCACCCGTCGGCCAGCCGCTCGGCCGAGACCTGCAGCGACCTGGCCGCCTCGTTGCTGCCGCGGTCGACCGGGATGGCCAGCAACGCCGCCACGGCCCGGCCCAGGAACGGCACCCTGAACAGCGCGGACTTGGCGAGGATTACCGGCCAGCGCCCGTTGTTGTAGAGGAGGTGCGACAGCAGAACAGGGTCGGCCCAGGAGAGATGGTTGGTCGCGATGATCACGCCGCCGGTGCGGGGGATGCGCTCCCCGCCGCGCCAGTCCTTCTTGACCAGGAGCCGGGAGAGCGGTTTCACCACGACTACGGCCAGGGTTTCCCAGAAACGCGACGGTCGCGTGGGGCGGCTCATGGTCTCCTCCAACACCTGCGGGATGCGCCCCAAGTCTCCCGGTTGGCCGCTCGGGATGTCGAGGCGCGATGCTTAAGCGTATGAGCATCCGGTGGTCACTGGTGATTCCGGTGAAGACGCTGGTCGCGGCGAAGACCCGGCTCGCCGCGGCGACAGGGCCGCATCGCACCAGGCTGGCCGTGGCCGTCGCCTGCGACACCGTGGCGGCGGCGCTTTCGTGCCCGCGGGTGGCGCGGGTGATCGTGGTGACCGCCGACCCGGCCGCCGCGGGCCCCCTCGCCGGGCTCGGGGCCGAGGTGGTGCACGACCCCGATCGCGGGCTGAACACCGCGCTCCGCACCGGAGCCGCCCACGCCGTACGCGTCGCGCCCGGCGACGCGGTGGGCGCGCTCCAGGCCGACCTGCCCGCCCTGCGGCCGGCCGAACTCGGCCTGGCGCTGAAGGCAGCCGCCGAGTTCGACCAGGCTTTCGTGCCCGACGCGCTCGACGTGGGGACGACCTTCTACGGTGTGCTCCCGGGGACACCGTTCACCCCCAGGTTCGGCGGAGAGTCGCGGGCCAAGCACCTGGCCGCCGGGGCCAAAGAGCTGGCCGTGCCGGGAATCGACTCGGTGCGCCGCGACGTCGACACACCCAATGACCTGCGCGCGGCCGTCGCCCTCGGGCTCGGCCGGCACACTGCGGCGGTGGTCAGGGAGCTGTGGCCGGACACATGACCGGGACGGCGGTCAGGGAGCGGCGGCCGTCCTCATGACGGCGGGCGCGGTGACCACCGCCAGGTGCGACAGGAAGCGCATGCTGGCGTTGGCCCGGCCGAGCAGGTGACCTGGGGTGATGCGCTGGCGGTAGCTGAGCTGGGCGATGCCGAAGATCGCGCTGACCACGCCGAACAACGACGCGGCCACCGGGAAGATCAGCAGCCGCCAGCCGGGGCCGGTCGCCAGCGCGGGCAGGTAGAGCACGGTGGCCAGTGCCGCGGAGCCGTACAGGGTGCGGCCGGTGCCGAGGCAGGTCGTGACGCGGGCCACCAGCGCGGCGCCCGCCAGTGAGCCCACGGCGGCGGCCGACTGCAGCAGGCCGTACTGCGCTGCGCCGACACCGAACTCCTTGACCAGGTAGAGGGGCAGGCCGACGAGGCAGACGGAGTTGGCGGTCATGGCCAGCGCGCCGCCTACCGCGATCCTGCGCAGCACCGGCTCTCCCGCGACGAATCTCAGGCCCTCCGCGACCTCGTGGCGCAGGGATCGTTCGCTGCGCCGCGCCGCCTCCCTCGCCCGTACGCCCGTCAGCAGAAGCGCGGAGACGAGATAGCTGACGGCGTGGGCGAGCAGGGCGATCGGGGCGGTGAGCGCCGCCACCGCCCAGCCGCCGACGCCGGGCCCGGCGAGCAGGGAGACGTTCTTGGTGATCTCCAGTACGCCGTTGCCGCGTTCGAGCCGCTCCTTGGGCACGATGGCGGGCAGCAGGCTCATGTGGGCGACGTCGAAGAACACCGTGCCGGCACCGAGCACAGCGCGACGGCGTAGAGCTGGGGCAGCGTGAGCACGCCCAGCCAGGCGGCCACGGGGACCGACAGGAGCGCCACGCCGCGTACGACGTCGGCCCAGATGATGATCGGGCGGCGCCGTGACCAGTCCACCCACACGCCGGCGGGCAGCCCGATCAGGAGGAACGCGAGCATCTGGGCGGCCGACAGCAGGCCGAGATCGAAGGCGCCGGCGTCGAGCGTGAGCAGCGCGGTCAGCGGCAGGGCCACCACGGTGATCTGGGTGCCCATCTGGGTGATGCCATTGGCCCAGGCGAACAGCGCGAAGTCGCCTCTGCGTTCCATGATGGGCGATCCGCGCGACCTGCGCGGGCGGGGACAAACGATTATTGGACCGCCTGGCGTGGCCGCCTTACGCTGGTCCTCGTGCAGGCGACGGTGCGTAGTTTCGACGAGGCCACTCGCTCGGGCACGGTGTTCCTCGATGACGGAACCGTGCTGGAGTTCGGCAAGCCCGCCTTCGACGCGGGGCCGCTGCTGTTGCTGCGCACGGGGCAGCGGGTCAATCTCGTGACGTCCGGCGGCGAGATCACTTACATCACGCTCTCCACTTTCCCGGTGCCCGGCGCTTAAATGCGGACGCCCGGGCCGGACGGCCCGGGCGTGGTCCGCTGAGTTTACTTTTTCTTGCCGATTTTCTTGCCGCCCTCGTTCACCAGCTCTTTGAAATCGGAGCCGGGACGGAACTTCGGCGCCCAGCTCTCCGCGACGTTGATTTCTGCGCCGGTCGACGGATTGCGCGCCGTGCGGGCGGGCTTGTTCACCATCTCGAACGCGCCGAAGCCGGTGATCGAGACCTTGTCGCCGCTGGCCACGGCCTTCTGGATGGCGTCGACGACCGCGTTCACGGCCTCGGTGGCCGTCTTCCTGTCGCCCACCCGATCCGCGATGGCCTCGACGAGTTCACGCTTGTTCATGAAAGTCCTGCTCCCCCAGTTACGGCTCGGGGCTCCAGTTTACGTGTTTGACGGAGAAACCCCTTACGGGCTCGAAAGTAGGCGGGATCGCAGGGGAACTCAATCACCGGGCGCGTTTTCCGCACTTCGTGGCGTGTCGGGAGGCTCGTCAAGGGAGGCCAGAAACGAGTCGAGGCGGAGCGCGGCCCTTTTCGGATCGCGCTTCGCAAGGTCACAAATCGACAGATAGCGGCGCGCTATCCGTTCCTTGCCGGCGGCGGGGAGCATGCGGACGCGGCGGTGCGCCTCGCGCAACCGCCGCGCCAGTTCGTCGTCCTCTAGACGGTCGTCGGCAGCCATGGCTGCCGACCATTCTCGTATGCCGCCACATCGCCGGCGTGACGCAGGGTCAACCCGATGTCGTCGAGGCCCTCCATGAGCCGCCAGCGGGTGTAGTCGTCGATCTCGAAAGCGATGACCTCGTCCGCCCAGCGGACCTGGCGTTCCCGCAGGTCGACGGTGATTTCGAGCTTCGGGTCCGCCTCGACGGCCGACTGCAGGCCCGCCACCTTGTCGCCGGGCAGGACGACCGGCAGCAGGCCCATCTTGGTGGAGTTGTTGCGGAAGATGTCACCGAACCTGGCGGCGATCACGACGCGGAACCCGTACTGCTGGAGCGCCCAGACAGCGTGTTCGCGCGAGGAGCCGGTGCCGAAGTCGGGGCCGGAGACCAGGATCGAGGCGCCCTCGTAAGCGGCGTCGTTGAGGACGAACTCCGGGTCCTCACGCCAGGCCGCGAACAGGCCGTTCTCGAAGCCGGTGCGGCTGACCTGCTTGAGCCAGACGGCCGGGATGATCTGGTCGGTGTCGACGTTGCTGCGGCGCAGCGGCACAGCCGTACCGGTGTGGGTGATGAAGGCTTCCATCGATTTTCCTTACGGGTCTACAGGTCTGAAGGTCTGCGCGGGAAGTGCGTCGGTGAGGCGGCCTGGCCGGATCACCGTGACCGCGTCAGAGGTCTGCACCGGGAAGTGCGTCGGTGAGGCGGCCTGGCCGGATCACCGTGACCGCGTCAGAGGTCTGCACCGGGAAGTGCGTCGGTGAGGCGGCCTGGCCGGATCACCGTGACCGCGTCAGAGGTCTGCGGGAGCGGTGAGGCGGCCGGTCACCGCGGTTGCGGCGGCGACCTGTGGCGACACCAGATGGGTGCGGCCACCCTTGCCCTGGCGGCCCTCGAAGTTGCGGTTGGAGGTCGAGGCGCTGCGCTCGCCCGGCTTGAGCGTGTCGGGGTTCATGCCCAGGCACATCGAGCAGCCTGCCTCGCGCCACTCGGCGCCCGCGGCCTTGAACACCTCGTGCAGCCCCTCCTCCTCGGCCTGCAGCTTGACCTGCATCGAGCCGGGGACGATCAGCGTGCGGGTCTTCACCTGGCGGCCGCGCAGGATCTCGGCGGCCGAACGCAGGTCCTCGATGCGGCCGTTGGTGCACGAGCCGACGAACACCGTGTCGACCTCGATCTCGCGCAGCGGCGTGCCCGCGCTGAGGCCCATGTAGTCGAGCGCGCGTTCGGCCGCCGAGCGGGCGACCGGATCGGCGAAGGAGCCGGGACTCGGCACGGACTCGGCGAGCGGCAGGCCCTGGCCGGGGTTGGTGCCCCACGTGACGTAGGGGGTCAGCGTCGAGGCGTCGATCTCCACGACCTTGTCGAACACGGCGTCGTCGTCGGTGCGCAGCGACTTCCAGTATTCGGCGGCCTGGTCCCACGCCTCGCCCTGCGGCGCGTGCGGGCGCCCCTTGAGGTAGGCGAACGTGGTGTCGTCCGGCGCGATCATGCCGGCGCGGGCGCCCGCCTCGATCGACATGTTGCACACCGTCATGCGGCCCTCCATGGAGAGCTTGCGCACCGCCTCGCCGCGGTATTCGACGATGTAGCCCTGGCCGCCACCGGTGCCGATCTTGGAGATGATCGCCAGGATCAGGTCCTTGGCCGTGACGCCGGGAGGCAGCTCGCCCGAGACCTCGATGGCCATCGTCTTCGGCCGGTAGGCGGGCAGCGTCTGGGTGGCCAGCACGTGCTCGACCTCGGAGGTGCCGATGCCGAACGCGATGCCGCCGAACGCGCCGTGCGTCGAGGTGTGGGAGTCGCCACAGACGATCGTCATGCCCGGCTGCGTCAGGCCGAACTGCGGCCCGATGATGTGCACCACGCCCTGCCCGGCGTCGCCCATCGGGTGGAGCCTGATGCCGAACTCGGCGGCGTTCTTGCGCAGCGTCTCGACCTGTTTCTTGGACACCGGGTCGGCGATCGGCCCGAGCACGGTCGGCACGTTGTGGTCTTCGGTGGCGATCGTGAGATCGGGACGCCGCACCTTCCGGCCGGCGAGACGGAGCCCGTCGAACGCCTGCGGGCTGGTCACCTCATGGATGAGGTGCAGGTCGATGTAGAGCAGGTCGGGCTCGCCGTCGGCGCGCCTGACGACGTGCTGCTCCCAGACCTTCTCGGCCAGTGTGCGGCCCATGTGATCTCCTCCTGCATAGAGCGATGCGACGCATCGCGGCTCAGTCGCTCGGATCCGGTCTCTTCCCTCGTCGCTGCGGTCGCCCCGTTCCCTGCGCTCCTCAGTCCAGAGACCGGTGCTCCCTCGCGGGAGAACCTTTGTGACTTGCCTTCTCACATGTCGAGACGGCAGTATCGTCCTATGGACAACTCTAGCGGAGTCGGAGTACTCGACAAGGCAGTTCTTGTACTCAATGCTCTCGAAGCGGGACCCGCTTCACTGGCGCAGCTCGTCCAGGCCACCGGTCTGGCCCGTCCCACGGCCCATCGGCTGGCCGTCGCACTTGAGCACCACCGCATCGTGAGCCGCGACACGCAGGGCCGTTTCGTGCTGGGCCCGCGGCTCTCCGAGTTGTCCACCGCGGCCGGCGAGGACCGGCTGCTGGCGGTGGCCTCCCCCGTGCTGATGCAGCTCAGAGACCTGACCGGGGAGAGCGCGCAGCTCTATCGCCGGCAGGGCGACGAACGCGTCTGTGTCGCGGCGGCGGAGCGGGCCAGCGGCCTGCGCGACACGGTTCCCGTGGGCTCGGCGCTGCCCATGACGGCGGGCTCGGCGGCGCAGATCCTGCTCGCCTGGGAGGAGCCCGACCGGCTGCACCGCGGGCTGCGCGGTGCGAAGTTCACCGCCGCCACGCTCGCGTCCGTGCGCCGCAGGGGCTGGGCCCACAGCGTCGGTGAGCGGGAACAGGGAGTGGCCAGCGTCTCCGCTCCCATAAGGGGCAGCGGAGGCAAGGTGATCGCGGCCGTGTCGGTCTCCGGGCCCATCGAGCGGCTCACGCGGGCCCCCGGGCGGTTGCACGCGGTGCCCGTCATGGCGGCGGCCGAACGCATCACCGAGGCGATGCGCCGCACGTCATGATCGGCTGTCATGATCGGCGAAACCAGGTATTTCTGGGGCCGACAGCCTCGCGGGCGCATTAGCCTGAGTGCGTGACAGATCGCATCGAGGTAGCCGCCACTGAGCTGCGACCCCTGCTCGAAGAGTTCATCATGTGGGCGCGTGCGAACGCGCCCGGAAGCGACCCCGAGCTCGTGGGGCCTGCCGCACTCTGGCACCGTCTCGCCTTCTCGCAGGATCTCGGCACGTGGAAGCGTGCCGACCTGCGTAACCTGCTGCTCGACCGCATGCCCAAGGTCGTGGAGGATCCCGACGCCGCCGCCGACGGGATGCTCCCGGCCGTCGACGCCTACCTCACGTTCCTCTCGCAGACCGGCAGGCTCGCCAAGGGCTCCGACTCCCTCGCCGATCTGCAGGCCGAGCTCGACGACGTCGAAGACGAGTTCGTCGACCTGATGGAGGAGCTGATCGACGACACCGAGGGCGAGGAGGACGAGGAGGAGACCGGCGATCTCGGCGACTTCGAGATGTTCGCCGACGAGCTGGCCGAGCTCGACACGATCAGGCTGCGGCCCGACTCCGAGCTGGCCGCGGCCGCCCGCGAGGCGCCGCTCATCGCCAAGGCCCGCGACCTGGCCGTGTGGGTGGGCTCGGGCCGCCGCGTGGGCGAGGACACCCTGCTCAGCGACGCCGAAGTCGAGGAGGCGCTGGCGGCCGTCGGGCTGCCCAGGCCCGAGACCGAGGGCCCGGTCGCCGAGTCCGTCCCCTACCTGTGGAACATCTGGAACCTGGCCGTCGATCTGGAGTTCCTCGAGCCGGGTGACGCCAACACGGTGGCGGTCCAGGACGACACGTCGGAGTGGCCGTTCGACGACGACGAGGACGTGCTCGACGCCTGGATGCTCGGGCTGCACTCGGTCGACTACGGCGATCCTGAGCTCGACGACGACGATCTCACGATGGCGCTGGCGGGCCTGACCCGCGGCCTGCTGGTCAGGCTCCTGCTGGCCGGCGGCTCCCGCGACCTCGACGAGCTGGGCCAGGAGCTGGCCGAGGCCGCCGCCGACCTCGACGAGCTCGGATCGGACGCGTGGGAGGCGGCGGGCGACCCGCTGGCGCCCGCGATCGACTGGCTGATCGGCTACGGCATGGTCGAGGTCGACGGCAAGGCCCTCAGGCTGACACCGCTCGGCACCGAGGGGGTCGTCCACCTGGTCGACGACGCCGACATCGAGGTCGACGCCAGACCGGCGATCGAATCCATGAGCGCCCACGAGCTGCTGGCACTCAGCGCCGAACTGCCCGAGGACGAGGCCGACGCCGAGTTCGCCGCCTGGATGCGGCTGCGCGAGCCGGGAAGGGCCGCCGAGGAGCTGCTGGAGGCGGCGGGCGAGGACGAGAGCGACGCGCTGATCAGGGTGCAGGCGGCCAGCGTGGTCGGCACCCTGGGCGAGGCCGCCATCCCGGCCTGGCGGGAGGCGCTCAAGCAGCCCACGCTGCGCCCGTACGCGGCCACCCACCTCAGCCAGCTGGAGGTCGAGGGGGCGCCCGAGCCGACACAGGACGACACGCACTGGCTGATCCTCGACATGTGGACCATCTCGGCCGGGCTGGGCCGGTCGGAGTTCGTGAGCAGCCTGCAGGACATCGGCCCCGACATGGTCGGCAACCTGCTGGAGGTGATCTGGAAGATCCCGCACGCGCACGTGGAGGAGCTGCTGGATCTGATCTCGCAGGTGCATCCGGACAAGCAGGTGGCCAAGGCCGCCCGGCGAGCGCTCTTCAAGGCCCGCTCCCTGTGACCTGCCCGCCCGCCGAAGGCCCTCACCCCACGGTGAGGGCCTTCGGCGTCCGCGATGGGCCCTTCCTACCGCGGTTGAGCCCTCCCGACCGTGGTGGGGCCCTCGCCGTTCCGTGGTGGGCCTTCCGCTCGATGCGGCCCGTGGCTGGACGATCGCTTTCCGCGCAGCACAGCCGTCGCTCCCGACGTGCCCCTGGCAGGACGCCGCACCTGGCCGGACGATCAGGCGGCACCACACCTGGCCGGGTGAGCAGGCGGCGCCGCACGTGGCCGGGGCACCTCCCAGCCTTTACGCTGACGGCGGCCGCCCCCACCCGCCGCACGGGGCCGGCCCCCGTCCGGGGGAACGCTCCTGCGGTTCGCGGGGCGGGCACCGTGACGTGCGCGCTGTGGGCCGATCGCGTGAGAGCCGGCGACCGGCGGAATATCCCCGGAGCGAAACCTCGGCGGAAAAGAAGAACTCCGGAGCGAAATCGCGCCGGAGCGATGATGCAGACGTAGTCCCGACCGGATTCGAACCGGCGCTACCGCCTTGAGAGGGCGGCGTCCTGGGCCACTAGACGACGGGACCTTCGCTGGCTTGTGACAGTGGTAGTCCCGACCGGATTCGAACCGGCGCTACCGCCTTGAGAGGGCGGCGTCCTGGGCCACTAGACGACGGGACCCTGTCCACAAGCGGATGTGCCGGGATTCCCCGGCGACGCGCGTAACTCTACCGCACCCCGGAGACCACAACCAAACCACTTAGCGGCCCATCAGATCGGGCCTGTGGTGGCGTACCCAGTCGCCCATCCGGCCGCGCTGCCACAGCGCGTCGAACTCGCCGAGCGGGATCGTCACCTCCGGACGGCCCGTCGCCGGGTCAACGGGGACGCGGGACAGCCGGTCGCGCATCCAGCCGGGGATCTGGGGCGGGACCATGCGTTCGCCCCAGCCGATGAGCCCCACCGAGCGCAGCGCCGGGGCGCGCACCCGCACCCCACCCGGCCGGCCGACGCTCCGGGGGTTGGCAAGCTGGGTGTCGACGACATCGATCCGGGTGATGTCGGGCCAGCGAAGGTGCACGCGGAAGCCGAGCGAGTCGGTCAGCTCGACGCCCTCCGCGGTGAAGCGGACGACGGTGCCCGAGCTCACGCGGCGATGTTTGGCGGCGAGGACGGCGAACAGCGCGCCGGTGCCCAGCGCGCCTATGGCGATGCCCAGCAGGGTGCTACCGGTGAAGATGGCTCCGAGCAGCAGGATGACGACGAAGAAGAGCACGAGGGGCGCGGCGAACGGGGCGACGAAGCGGGGGAAACTCCCCGCGCGAATCCGAAATTCCTCCATAAGCCGGGCGACTTTACCGCACCGGCTTGGTGCCTCATTGGTCTCTGATCACCCCCTCCAACCATCCCCCGAATCACCACCGATCCGGCGCGATCCCCACCCCTCGCCCTACATCACCACCCAAACCTTGCTGATCCCACACATCACCACCGAACCACGCGCTCGTCCGTCAACCGACGCCACATCACCATCAGCCCTGGCTTCACCCGGCCGTCGCACCGCGTCGCCGTTCCAACGGCTGATCCGTCAGCCGTTGAGCAGCCCGCGGCGGTATGCCTCGGCGACGGCGGAGGCGCGGTCGCGGACGTCGAGCTTGGCGTAGACGTGCAACAGGTGTGTCTTGACGCTGGCCTCGCTGATGAACAGGTCGGCCGCCGCCTCCTTGTTCGTCGCTCCCCCGGCAACCAGGCGCAGCACCTCGAGTTCGCGCTTGCTCAGCCTGCCCCGGGTGGGCCTGCGCAGGTCGTTGGCCAGACGCCCGGCCACGGAGGGCGCGAGCACGGTCTCGCCCTCGTGGGTGGCGCGGACGGCTCGGACCAGTTCGTCGGGCGGGGCGTCCTTCAGCAGGTAGCCGCTGGCTCCGGCTTCGAGGGCCGGCAGGACGTCGGTGTCGAACGTGGTGAGCACCAGCACCCGCGGCCCGGTGCCGGAGAGCTCGCGGATGGCGCTGACGCCGTCCATGCCGGGCATGCGCAGATCCATGAGGACGACGTCCGGCCGGAGCTCGGCGGCCAGGCGCACGGCCTGTGCCCCGTCGGCCGCCTCTCCGACGACCTCCATGTCGGGCTCACCCCCGAGGGCCGCGCGCAGGCCGTCGCGCACGATCGGATGGTCGTCCGCTATCAGCAGCCTCAGCCGCATCGTGCTCCCTTCGTGGGGTGGTCGTCCGCCGTCAACGTGGATCATCCTTCCCCCGCGGGATGGCGGGCACGGACACGGCGACGGCCGTGCCCTGGCCGGGCTCGGACTCGATCGCCAGCGTGCCGCCCACGCCGCGCGCCCGCTGACGCATGCCGTCGAGGCCGAACCCGTCAGCGGGCGTCTGCGGGTCGAAGCCGGCTCCATCGTCCCGGATGTCGAGAAGCACGGATTCGTCGGTGTAGGAGAGCGTGAGGGCCGTTCTGGTGGCGCGTGCGTGCTTGGCGACGTTGGCCAGCGCCTCCTGGGCGACGCGGAACAGCGCCGCCTCCACGTCGGCGGCCAGCGCGACCGGGGTGCCGGTGATCTCCAGGGCGAGGCCGACGCCCGACGACTCGGACCAGGATCGGGCCATGCGGTCGACGGCCTCGGGCAGCCGGGAGTCCTCCAGCTGCTCGGGGCGTAGGGCGCGCACGGACCTGCGGGCCTCGGACAGGCTGCGGCGGGCCAGTTCGGCGGCCTGGTCGAGGTGGCGGCGGGCGGGGCCGTCGGAGACGCGGGCGGCGGCGTGGAGCCGGCCGATCAGCGCGACGAGGTCCTGGGCGACCGTGTCGTGGATCTCACCGGCCATGCGGTGCCGCTCGTCCAGCACGCCGGCGCTCCTGGCCCGGTCGAGCAGGCGGGCGTTCAGCTCGGCGTTCTCCTCCATGGCGGCGCGCAGCCGCTCGACCAGGCGGCGGCGTTTGTCGTGCTCCGCGGAGACGTACCAGCCGGCGATGGCCAGCGGCAGGGCCACGGCGGCGATCACGCTGAGCTGGGAGCCACGGGCGCCAGGGCTCGCCTGCGCCGCCACGCTGACCACGGCGGTCACCGTCACGCCCAGCATGACCAGCCGGGCGGGCAACATCCCGATGGCGAGCGGGTAGCCGACCGAGGCGAACACCATGAAGGCGGCGTGTCCGGCGGCCAGGGCCCCGGCGAGGGCGATGAGCACCAGGTAGTGGCCCACGACGAGCACGCGGTGCGTGTCGCGGCGCGAATGGAGCCAGGCGATCGGCGCCAGCCACACGGCGGCGGCCGGCACGAGCACGGGCCAGCCGGGCATCCACGCCGGGGCGGGGCCGTCGCCGCCCATGACGGCGGCCGCGATCGCGGAGACCGCGAGCAGTGCGTAGGCGAGCGCCAGAAAGACCCAGCGCTCACGCCCGTCGAGCCGGCTCATGGGTCAAGCCTGGCATGACATCAACCGATCGGTGGATGCCGGGCGTCGACCGCACGTCGAGCCTGGCGGGCGATGTGCGGGCCGGCGCGCTCGGGGAGCATCGCCTCATGAGCAATCCGAGCAGACGAAAGATGTTCCAGTACGCCGCGGTCGCGGGTGCGAGCGCCGCCACCGCAACGGCCGGCGCCACGATCGCGCCCAAGCGTGAGGAGGTGACCACGTTCGTCTTCGTGACCGGCGCGAACGGCACGGCCTCGGCCGATGCGGAGCTGACGATGCGCGGCCACCGTTCCGTCGGCGTGAACCTGCCCGGGCACGGCCCCGCCGAGCAGTTCACCCGCGCCTACCAGACGCCGCAGGACATGAACAAGCTGGCCACGATGCCGTCGCCGGTGGCGGGCGTGACGCTGGACGACTACGTCGAGGCGACGGTGGACACCGTGCGCAGGGTCTCCGAGTACGGGCCGGTGATCCTGGTCGGCGGCAGCCTGGGCGGCGCGGCGATCACGAAGGCGGCCGACGAGGTGCCCGACCTGATCGACCGGCTCGTCTACGACACGGCCTACTGCTGCACCAACCTGAAGTCGCCGGCCGAGTATCTGGAGACGCCCGAGGGCAAGCCGAGCCTGTCGGGCAACATCGTGCCCGGCGTGATCGCCGACCCCCGGGTGATCAAGGCGATCCGCGTCAACTGGCGCACGAACGACAAGAAGTTCCTGGACGGCGTCAAGGCGGCGTACATGGCCGAGGCCGGCGATGGCGAGTTTCTCGCCATGCTGAACTCGCTGCTGCCCGACGAGTCCATGCAGGTGCCGAACGCCGACGGCCGGGGGCACAAGGACAAGTGGGGGCGGGTGCCCCGTGTCTACATCAGGCACTCGCGTGACCGGGTGATCCCGATCGCGCTGCAGGACCGGATGATCAGGGAGGCGGACGCCGCGACGCCGAAGAACAGGTTCAAGGTCTTCACGGTGAACACCTCGCATGCGCCGACCGCCAAGGCGTATCAGCAGATCACCGAAATTCTGCACCGGCTGGCGAAATAAAAAGGACGCCTCACGGGAAGGCGTCCATCAATGCTGGGGTACCAGGACTCGAACCTAGACTAACTGAACCAGAATCAGTCGTGCTGCCAATTACACCATACCCCACCGTGGCGAACCCTCTGGGGCGCGCTCCGGCGATGTCCGAAAGAATAGCCCAGCCAGAGGGGTAAGACCAAAACGAACGGCCAACCCGTCCTCCGCCGCCTGCGGCACCGGCCCGGTCATGCCAAGCTGAAGGGGACAAAACACCACGTGGAGGAGCCCGAGCGTTGGCCGAGAATCCGTTCTTCGCCCCTAGTGATCTGCCCTACCAGCTGCCGCGGTTCGCGGACGTTCGCGAGGAGCACTACGTGCCCGCTTTCGAGCGGGGCATGGTCGAGCAACTGGCCGAGGTCGACGCGATCGCCGGCAGCCCAGAGCCGCCGACCTTCGACAACACGATCGCCGCACTCGAACGATCGGGGCGGATCCTCGATCGCACGGCCACGACCTTCTTCAGCATCGCCGCCTCCAACTCCACCGACGGCATCATGGGGATCGAGAAGCAGATCTCCTCTCAGCTGACCAGGCACAGCGACGCGATCCGGCTCAACCGGGCGTTGTGGGCGCGCATCAAGCGGGTGGCCACGGACGACCCGGAGGAGTCCTGGCTGCTGGAGAAATACCGCGACGACTTCATCAGGGCCGGCGCCGACCTGTCGGAGACCGAGCAGGGCCGGCTGCGCGAGCTCAACGAGGAGTTGTCGAAGCTCTCCACGGAGTTCGCGCAGAGCCTGCTGAAGGCGTCGACCAAGTCGGCGCTGGTGGTGACGGACCGCAAGGAGCTCGACGGCCTTGACGAGGCCAAGATCGAGTCGCTGCGCAAGGACGACGGCACGTACGCCCTGCCGCTGCTGAACTTCACCAACCAGCCGGGCCTCGCCCAGCTGACCAACCGTGACGTACGCCGCAGGCTGTACGACCTGAGCGTGGGCCGGGCGCCGGGCAACTTCGGCCGGGCCACCAGGATGGCGGCGCTGCGCGCCGAGCGGGCGGCGCTGCTCGGCTTCCCCGACCACGCCGCCTACACGGTGGCCGACCAGACCGCCAAGACCGTCGAGGCGGTCGAGGAGATGCTCGGCCAGCTCGTCGGCCCGGCCGTGCGCAACGCGTACAAGGAGGCGGAGGCGCTGGCCGAGCAGGCCGGATTCGCGATCGAGCCGTGGGACTGGTCGTACTACGCGGAGAAGGTCCGCCAGGCCCGCTACGACTTCGACGGCGCCGCGATGCGGCCCTACTTCGAGCTGGGCCGGGTCTATCGCGACGGCATCTTCTTCGCCGCCGGCAAGCTGTACGGGATCACCTTCACCGAGCGGCCCGACCTGAGCGGTTACCACCCCGACGTGACCGTCTTCGAGGTGTTCGACGAGGACGGGAGCGGGCTGGGGCTGTTCGTGCTCGACCCGTACGCCAGGGCGGGCAAGCGCGGCGGCGCGTGGATGAACAACCTGGTCGACCAGTCGTTCCTGTTCGGGCAGCTGCCCGTGGTGATGAACAACCTCAACGTCACCAAGCCCGCCTCGGGGCCGACGCTGCTGACGTACGACGAGGTCAACACGGCCTTCCACGAGTTCGGCCACGCGCTGCACGGGCTGTTCTCCCACGTGCGCTACCCGCGCGTGTCCGGCACCAGCGTGCCCCGCGACTTCGTGGAATATCCGTCGCAGGTCAACGAGATGTGGGTGACCTGGCCCGACGTCCTGGCCAACTATGCCAAGCACCACGAGACGGGCGAGCCCATGCCGGCGGAGCTGGTGGAGAAACTGACGGCGGCGGAGAAGTTCAACCAGGGCTTCAAGACTGTCGAGTATCTGGCCGCCACGCTGCTCGACTGGGCCTGGCACAGGCTGCCGCCGGGAGAGACCGTCGACGACCCCGAGGCGTTCGAGGCCGCCGCCCTGGAGGCCGCTCAGGTCGCCGTGCCGCTGATCAAACCGCGTTACCGTACGAACTACTTCGCGCACATCTTCGCCGGCGGCTACAGCGCCGGCTACTACTCCTACATCTGGAGCGAGGTGCTCGACGCGGAGAGCGTGGAGTGGTTCAAGGAGAACGGCGGGCTCACCAGGGCGAACGGAGACCATTTCCGCCGTGAGCTGCTCTCCAGGGGCGGGAGCATCGACCCGCTGACCGCGTTCCGCAACTTCCGCGGCCGCGAGCCGAGCATCCAGCCGCTGCTCGCCCGCCGCGGGCTCGTCTAGCCGAGGCGCGCAGTGGGCCTGACCGTCTCGGCGGCCCACTGCGCGCCTCGCGTTCCGGCTCCGATCCCCGGGCCGCGCGGGCGGCGCCGAGGCCCCGGGCGGCCGGTGCCCTGGGGCAGCCGGTGCCCTGGGGCAACCGGTGCCGCCGGGGCCGGGGGCCCGCTGGGCCCGCCGGGGGCTCTGCGCCGCCGTCAGCCTCGCAGGCGCGCTAGTGCGGCGCGCAGGCGCTCCTGGCTGCGCTCGCGGCCGAGCACCTCGATCGACTCGAACAGCGGCAGGCCCACCGTCCGGCCCGTGATCGCCACGCGCACAGGGGCCTGGGCCTTGCCCAGCTTGAGCCCCTGGGCCGCGCCGACCTCCTCCAGCGCCTGCTTCAGCGACTCAGGGTCCCAGCTCACCGGCTCAAGGCGGTCGAGATAGCCGGTGAGGATCTCCAGCGGGGAGTTCTTCATCGCTTTGTCCCAGGACGCCTGGTCGAAGACCGGCTCTTCGAGGAAGAGGAAGTCGACGTTCTGCCGGATCTCCGACAGCACCGCGATGCGGGTCTGCGCCAGCGCGGCGACCCTGCTGAACAGCTCGTGGTCCCACGACGGGTCGAGGAAGGGCTCGCAGCGCTCCTCGAAGACCTCCAGCGGCAGCGCACGGATGTATTCGCCGTTGAACGCCCGCAGCTTCTTCTCGTCGAAGAACGCGTTGGACGGGTTGACGTCCTCCAGGCTGAACAACTGCACCATCTCCGACCACGGCATGATCTCGCGGTCGTCCCCCGGGCCCCAGCCGAGCAGCATGAGGTAGTTGACCATGGCCTCGGCGAGGTAGCCCTCCTGGCGGTAATCCTCCAGGGCCACCTTGTCGCGGCGCTTGGAGAGCTTTTTCCGCTGTTCGTTGACGATGACCGGCAGGTGCGCCCAGACCGGCGGCGTCGCGCCGAGCGCGGGCCACAGAAGCTCCTGCCGGGCCGCGTTGGGCAGGTGCTCCTCGCCGCGGGCGACGTGGGTGATGGACTGCGTGATGTCGTCGACGGCGTTGGCCAGCACGTAGAGAGGCGAACCGTCGCTGCGCGCGATCACGAAGTCTTCCTGGGCTTTGTTGGGGAACTCGACCCTGCCCCTGACGACGTCGTCGACGACCGTGACGCCCTCGTCGGGGGTGCGGAAGCGGACCGCGCCGGCGGCGAGCCCGCGCTCGCGGCAGTGGCCGTCATAGCCCTTGTCCTTCGAGCCGGTGCGCTCCTGCACCTGCTCACGGGTGCAGTCGCAGTGGTAGGCCTTGCCGTCGGCCAGCAGCTTGGCCACCGCCTCGCGGTGTTGCGGCTCGTTGGCCGACTGGAAGTAGGGGCCCTCGAACACCGGGTTGGTGCCGTTGATGCCGAGCCAGTCGAGCGCCGCGATGATGCCCTCGGTCCACTCGGGCCGGTTGCGGGAGGCGTCGGTGTCCTCGATGCGCAGGATGAACCGCCCCTGGGCGCGTTCGGCGACCGCCCAGTTGAACAGCGCGGCGCGGGCGCTGCCCACATGGAACATGCCGGTAGGGGAAGGGGCGAACCGCACCCGTACGTCAGTCACGGGATACCACCTTGTTCGTGAGTGTGCCGATGCCTTCGATGCCGACGCTGACCTCGTCGCCGATCTCGAGCGGGCCGACGCCGGCCGGGGTGCCGGTCAGGATGACGTCGCCGGGGATCAGTGTCATGACCGCGCTGACGTAGGCCACCAGCGCAGGGATGTCGTGGATGAGCTGGCTGGTGCGCCCGCTCTGCCGGATCTCGCCGTTGACCGTGGTCGTCAACGCGAGGTCGGCCGCGTCGAGGTCGGTCTGGATCCACGGCCCGAGCGGGCAGAACGTGTCGAAACCCTTGGCCCTGGTGAACTGCACGTCCTTCTTCTGCAGGTCACGGGCGGTGACGTCGTTGGCGCACGTGTAGCCGAAGATGACGTCCTTGACCCGCTCGACCGGCACCTCGCGGCAGAGCCGGCCGATCACCACGGCCAGCTCGCCTTCGTAGTCGACGCGGTCGGACAGCGTCGTCGGGTAGGCGATGTCCTCGCCGTGGCCGATCACGGAGGTGGACGGCTTCATGAAGATGAGCGGCTCATCGGGCACCTGGTTGCCCAGCTCAGCCGCGTGCTCGGCGTAGTTTCTGCCGATGGCGACCACTTTGCTCGGCAACATCGGGGCCAGCAGCTTCACCTGGGCCAGCGGGAACCGCTCGCCGGTGAACTGCACCTGGCCGAACGGGTGACCGGCGACCATGGAGACGAATTCCTCGCCCGGACCGCCTTCGACCACGCCGAACGACACGCCTTCGCCTGTGGAGAACCTCGCTATACGCACCCGACAAGGCTATCGCCGCCGCCGGTGGAGTCCGCCCATCTCGGCCGTCCGCCACCAGGCACAGGCCAGGATTCGCCGTCAAATAAGCCAAAAGTCCGTTTTGGCGGGTATCAGTCGTGTGCTGTGGGTTAGCTGCCTCTGATAGCGACACATCGGGGGCGACAGATGGACACGATGTCAAACACAGGGACGGGTGCCGTACCGCGGGCGCGGACTCATGAGGGCGGCTCGGCCACCTCATTGGTCACCGACAAGGGCACCACGAGCATCGACGACGGGGTGGTCGCCAAGATCGCCGGACTCGCGGCGCGCGAGGTGTCCGGCGTGCACGCCATGGGCGCGGGCGCGGCGCGGGCGTTCGGCAGCATGAAGGGGATCGTCGGCGGGGACACCAGCCTGTCCCAGGGCGTGTCGGTCGAGGTCGGCGAACGGCAGGCCGCGGTGGACCTGGACCTGGTGGCCGACTACGGCACCGCGATCCCGGACCTGGCCGCGGCCGTGCGGCGCAACGTGATCGCGGCGATCGAGCGGATGTGCGGGCTGGAGGTGACCGAGGTCAACATCCGCGTCGACGACGTCCACCTGCCCGGCCAGGAGCGGGGCAAGGACCGGGACACCGGCGAGCAGCGGGACACGGAGCAGGAACCCAGGGTCCAATGACCACTCCGGAGGACGGCCCCGACGACGGCCCGAGACCCGGCCGGCCGGAGGAGCCGGGCACGGAGCCCGCCCCTAGGCCCGCCACCGCCGCAGCCGACCCCGGTGACCGGGACCGGGAGCAGCCCGGCACGAAGCCCGACCCTGGCCCCGCCACCGCAGCCGGTGCCTGGCCGGCCGGTGCCGAGTCGGCCCGTACTGGGCCGGCCGGTGCCGGGTCTGACGGCGATCGAGACGGGGGCGGCCAGGCGCGGCTGATCGCTCAGCGGGTACGGGCCTGCTCGGGCGTGATCGGGTTGTCCGGGGGGCCGTTCGGGACGGTGGCCACGTACATGCCGGGCGAACGGCTCCTGGGCGTGTCGGTCAATGACCGCGAGGTGGAGATCGCCATCGTCGCCAGGATGGACCGCCCGCTGCCGGAGACCGCCGAAGAGGTACGGCAGGCCGTGGCGGACCTGGCCGACGGCCGCAGGGTGAACGTGCGTATCGACGACATCGTGGAGGAACCATGAACAACGCCCACTGGCCGACGCTGATCGGCCTGGCCGTCGGCATCATCCTCGGCCTGACGGCGGCGTTCGGCGGGCTGACCGCGTTCCTGCTCGTCCTAGTGCTCGGCGCGGCCGGCTTCGTCGTCGGCCGGGTCGTCGAGACCGGCGAGGTGAACCTGTCGAGCCTGTCCACGAGGCGGAGATGACCGACGTCACGCCGGCGGAGGGCACGGCCACCGTGACGGTGCCCGCGCAGCGCCGCGCTCCGCAGCCGCCGCCGGAGGGGCGGGGCCGCACCGAGGTCGCGGACCAGGTGGTGCTCAAGATCGCGTGTGTCGCGGCCGCGGAGGTTCCGGACGTGCGCGAGGTGCACACCAGGACCGCGCCGTGGGGGCGTTCGTCGAGCGCCGAGGTGCGGGGCGGCCGGGCCACCATCCGCCTGCACGTGGGGATCGCCTACCCGGTGCAGTTGCGCGTCGTGGCCGCCCGGCTGCGGGAGCACGTGAGCCGCCGCGTCGCCGTGCAGACCGGGCTGGAGGTCAGCCGACTCGACGTGATCGTGACCGACCTGGGCGGTGGACCGCGATGACCACGCAGGAGATGTGCACCGTACCTCCCGACGACGAGGGTGGCGCGCACCGGGCCGAGCCGCCGCGGCGGGTCGGCACAGGAGACAGCACCGCCCGCAGAACCGCCGACAGGGCGGCGGTGCGGGCGTTCCGGCCGCGGCGCAGGATCCCCGCCATCGTGGTGAGCGTCCTGCTCACGCTCCTCGGTCTGCTCGTCGCCGCCGAGACGATCTCGGGGCTCGTCGGCCGGCCGCTGCGCCTGGTGCCCTACGACGGGATGCTCTCGTGGGCGTCCGCGACGCCGTGGTCGGATCCGCTGTTCCTGCTCTCCTCGGCCGTGGTGACGCTGCTCGGGCTGGCCCTGCTGGCGGTCGCGCTGGTGCCGGGACGGCCGAGCATGGTGCCCGCGCGCAGCGGCGACCCCGGCCTGGTCATCGGCCTGCGGACCAGGACCGTCACCAAAGCCCTCGCCCACGCGGCCGAGGAGGTGCCTGGCGTGCACGCGGCGCGCGCCAGGATGCGCGGGCACACGGTCGTCGTCACGGCGGCCACGTCCGGGTGGGACAAGGAACGTTTCGGCGAGGAGGTGCGCGACGCCGTGCTGACCCGGCTCGCGGCGCTGGAGCCCGTGGAGCCGTACCGGGTGGTCGTGAACGTCAAGGAGTCCAGATGAGGGGGAAGATCGGCCGGGCCAACCGGTGGGGGCTGGCGCTGGTCGGGCTGGTGCTGACGGTGCTGGGCGGTCTCGCGCTGGCCCGCGGGCTGGGCGCGTTCGGCACGGCCGGCACTCCGATCGCGGACGGCGGCGTGCGCGGGTTCTTCGCGCGTACCAGCCCGTGGAGTTGGTGGGTCGTCGCGGTCGTGGCCCTCGCCGTCGCGCTGTCGGCGCTGTGGTGGTTGCTCGCGCAGGCGCGCGCGGAGCCGCGCGGCCCGCTGCGCGTCGAGTCGGGGCCGACGGGGGTGACCGAGGTGTCGCCCGGCGGCATGGCGCAGGCGGTGGCCGACGACGTCGCGTCGGGCCCGTCCGTGCTGAGCGCCCACGCCGACCTCGTGGACGCGCGCGGCGCCCCCTCCGTACGGCTGCGCGTGGTCGCCGACGAGTCGGCCCCGCTGCACGAGCTCAGCGGGCACCTGTCCGCGGTGGTGCTGCGGCACGTACGCGACGCGCTGGAGCGGGATCAGGTACCGGCGATCGCCCGCGTTAGCCTGGAACCCTCACCTTCGCCGCACCGGGTGGTGCGCTGACGAGAGGGGCTCTGTGGTGTCCGTCGTGAAGATCAACGTGCTGACCGTGCCCGCCGACATGCGTACGGAGCTGGAACAACGGTTCTCGAAGCGGGCAGGGATGGTGGAGTCGGCCGACGGGTTCGAGTGGTTCGAGTTGCTCAGGCCGGTGGAGGGCACCGAGCGCTATCTCGTCTACACCCGCTGGCGCAGCGAGGAGGACTTCCAGAACTGGCAGCAGGGCCAGGCGTTCCAGCGCGGGCACGCCCAGGCCGCGCAGGGGCAGGGGCACGGCCACGGGCAGGGCCCCGCGGCGACCGGCTCGGAGGTGTGGTCGTTCGAGGTGGCGGAGAGCGCCAGCCCGAAGGGCTGAGCACGCTCAGGCGTCGAGCGGGTTGCGCGCGATGCGGTCGATGATGCCGTCGCGGACGAACCCGCCGGCGAAGCTCGACGGCTTGCGCGCGCCCTGGTCGGCGATGCACGCACTGAACTCCTTGGCGATCTCCAGCCGCGGGTGGCGCGCCAGCACCTCGGCGCGCACCCCCTCGGGGAGCTCGTCGGTGCGCCGGCCCGAGATGTCCATGCCGGTCGAGAGCTCCAGTAGGTGTCCCTCCGGGTCGTCCTCCACCGGCACCTCGGCCCACATGTGCCGGATGATCACCTCGGCCGCGCGTTCCCTGCGCTCCGGCGACCAGCCGGCGCCGGCGCAGAAGGCCCAGGCCACGTGCCCGCCCGCCTCTTCGTACGGCACCGTGTGGCTGTCGTACTCGGCGACCAGGCCGATGTCGTGCAGCATGGCCGCCACGTACAACAGCTCGGCGTCGAAGGCGATGGAGTGCGCCTGGCCGTGGGCGGCGGCGAACAGGTAGGCGCGGATCGAGTGGTTGAGCAGCGAGGGCGTGTGGTAGCGCGTGGCCACTTCGAGCGCGCCGCGGCAGGCGGGCGTGTCGGGGATCACCAGGTCGTCGAATCTCACGGCACCAGCATCTCCTTCCCGCGCCGGCTCCGCCAGCCGGGGCACCGGCGCCACATCGAGCGGCTAACGAATCGGACACTCGGCTTGACCCGGTGATCGCGAGAGCGAAAGCATGTGCCGCCCTCATTGTTCTGTCCGGAAGGAACTGGCGTGCGCCGGTTTGCGTTACCTCTTGCCCTCACGCTCACCCTCGGCGGGTTAGCCGGCCCCGCTCAGGCCGGCGCTCAGACCGGAGTCCAGGCCAGTGCTCAGGCCGACGGGGTGACCCGCACCGCGGAGTGCCAAGGCGACTGGCTGCCCGGCACGCCCACGGCCACCGACGTCATGAAAGGTGAGATCTCGCTGGTCGGGTTGCCCGCGTACAAGATCGGCAAGAAGATCGACTGGTCGGGCAGCCCGTACAAGAACCGCTCGTGGGAGTACGTGTTCCAGTCGCTGCGCTGGATGGGCACGCTGGTCGTCGAGTACGAGAACACCGGCGAGCAACGCTACCTGGATCGTGCCACCGAGATCACCAAGGACTGGGTGGCGAAGAACAAACGAGGGGCGCGCGGCACGAAGCCGTACGTGTGGAAGGACCACCCGGTCTCGCTGCGCACGCAGCCGCTGCTCTGCCTGAGCCGGCACGTCGACGCCGGCTGGCTGAAGGACAGCCTGGCCGACCACGCCAAGCTCCTGTCGGACTCCCGGCTGTACAAGAAGGGCCACAACCACGGCATCGACCAGGACATCGCGCTCCTGGGTATCGGCTGCAGGTACGGCCGCACGGACTGGGCGAACCTGGCCTCCCGCCGGCTGACCGGCACCGTGAAGCTCGACGTCGACAGCCAGGGCGCGCTCATGGAGCAGGCCCCGCGCTACGCGGTCTACGTGTACGGCCGGCTCCAGGTCGCGACGGCCGGCATGAAGGCGTGCAAGCGGAAGGTGCCCGGCGAGATCACCAAGCGGGCCGAGGCGCTGAAGGACTTCATCGCCCACTCGACCATGCCCAACGGCTACATGGTGCCCATCGGCGACGGCAGCGCCGACACCGAGCCGAAGATGGACGTGGGGACGCCGAAGCAGGAGGTCAGGACCTACCGCGCCGGTTACGTCTTCGGGCGCACGGCCTGGGGCGAGCGGGATTCGGCGTACTACTCGATCCGGTTCGGGCCCGGCATGAAGTACCACGGCCACGAGGACCACCTGGGCGTGACGTACTACGCGAAGGGGCGCGACATCCTGGTGGACGGCGGGTTCCACTCGTACGAGAAGAGCGCCTACCGCTACTGGACGCTCTCCCCCGAGGCGCACAACGTGCCCACGGTGGTGGGCGGCAAGTTCCGGCCCCGCACGCCGAGCAAGCTCGTCAAGACGTCCTACGGCAAGGACCGGCAGGCGTTCAGGCTGACGGACAAGGCGTACGGCGCGAGCCGTACCAGGTCGGTGCTGGTGAACCACGGCGACGACCTGATGGCGGTGCTGGACACCGCCTCCGGCGGCAAGAAGGTCAGGAACGTGTGGCGTTTCGACCCGTCGCTGAAGCTGGTCTCGAAGGGCGGCGGCACGGTGGTGCTGGGCGACGGGAACTTCAAGGTCACGCTGCTGCAGTTGTCGTCGTGCGACCGGGCCGGCGGGCAGAAGGTGGAGCGCGGCGGCAAGCTGGGCTGGGTGTCGCCGACGTACCTGTCGAAGAAGCGCACGAACGTCGTGGTGTCGTCGTCGGCCAGGTCGCTGCTGACGGTGATCGTGCCGGGCACCGACTCGCCGAAGGTGTCGTGCTCCGGCGGGAAGGTCACGGTCGAGGGCGTGTCGTTCCCCTCCGACCTGTTCTAGCGGCGGGCGCAGGGAGCCCCGGGCTCCCTGCGCCGCTCAGGCCGTCAGGAGACCTCCCTGCCCGCGCGGAGCAGGCCGTACGTCACCGCCTGCTCCAGAGCCTGCCACGAGGCGTCGATGATGTTCTCCGCCACCCCGACCGTGGCCCATTCGGAGGTCTCGTCGCTGGAGGTGATGAGGACCCGCGTGATGGCGTCGGTGCCGTGGGTGCCTTCGAGGATGCGGACCTTGTAGTCGACCAGCTCCAGCTTCGCCAGCTCGGGGTAGAGCTGCTCCAGGCCCAGGCGCACCGCCTTGTCCAGGGCGTTGACGGGGCCGTTGCCCTCGCCGGTGGCGACGATGCGCTCGCCCTTGGCGTGCAGCTTGACGGTGGCCTCGCTGACCAGCTCACCGCCCTTCGTGCGCTCGACGATGACGCGCCAGGACTCGACCTCGAAGTGCCGCCTGCGGGAACCGTGCAGGGTGTCGCGCAGCAGCAGCTCGAACGACGCGTCGGCGGCCTCGAACGTGAAGCCCTTGGACTCGAGGTCCTTGACCCGCTCGACGAGGGTCTTGGTGGTGTCGGGGGTCAGCTCGTAGCCCAGCTCCCTGCCCTTGAGCTCGACCGAGGCCCGGCCCGCCATGTCGGAGACGAGCATGCGCATGTCATTGCCGACGGCGGCGGGGTCGATGTGCTGGTAGAGGTTGGGGTCGACCTTGATGGCGCTGGCGTGCAGGCCGGCCTTGTGGGCGAAGGCTGACGTGCCGACGTAGGGGGCGTGGGAGTTGGGCGTGACGTTGGTGACCTCGGTGATCGCGTGGGCGATGCGGGTCATGTCGGCCAGCGCCTCCTGCGGCACCAGGTCGAAGCCGCGTTTGAGCTGGAGGTTGGCCACGACGGTGAAGAGGTTGGCGTTGCCGGAGCGCTCGCCGTAGCCGTTGGCGCAACCCTGCACGTGGGTGGCGCCGGCCTTGACCGCGGCCAGGGTGTTGGCGACGGCGCAGCCCGTGTCGTCGTGGCAGTGAATGCCGACGCGGGCGCTGGTCTGGACGGCCTCATGGACGATCTCGGCGAGCTCGTCGGGGAGCATGCCGCCGTTGGTGTCGCACAGGGCGATGACGTCGGCCCCGGCCTCGGCGGCGGTCCTGATGACCTCCAGCGCGTAGGCTGGGTTGGACGTGTAGCCGTCGAAGAAGTGCTCGGCGTCGAGGAAGACTCGCTGTCCCTCCGCACGAAGGTGAGAGACCGTGTCGCGGATCATCGCGAGGTTCTCCTGGAGAGTCGTGCGGAGGGCCAGCTCCACGTGCCGGTCGTGGCTCTTGGCGACAAGGGTCACGACCGGCGCGGCGGATTCGCGCAAAGCGGCCACCAAGGGGTCGTCGGCTGCCTTCACACCGGCCCGGCGGGTCGCGCCGAACGCGGCTAGTTGCGCGTGTTTCAGGTCGAGCTCTGTTCGAGCCTGCCTGAAGAACTCTGTGTCCTTGGGATTGGCGCCCGGCCAGCCCCCTTCGATGAAGCCCACGCCCAGGCCGTCCAGATGCCGCGCGACGGCGATCTTGTCGGCGACGGTGAGGTTGAGCCCCTCCTGTTGCGCGCCGTCACGCAGCGTCGTGTCGTATACGTGGAAGCGGTCGTCGGCCATGGGTGTTCTCTTCTCTCCGGAAGGCCCGCGCTGGGTGTGGTCGTTTCTGGAAAACAAAAAGACCCCTCACGGACGTGAGAGGTCTGCGCGCTGGCGGTGTCCTTTGTCAGCCAGCGCGCCTGCCGATAATGAGCAGACCGTAGAACATGATGCTCACCAGTCTGCCATACGGATTCACCATCTGGCACGCGGGTCTCACCGAGTGGACATCCGTGTCGTGCGGGGCGTCACACGGCGACGCCGTCGCCACCGGTGATGGCGTGTTCGAGTGCCGCCGCGTCGAACACCTCGTTGCCCAGCATCCGCCCGTCGAGCAGCACGGTGGGCGTGCCCTGGATGCGCGCCTTCGCCGTCTGCTCCAGGTGCGCCTTCGCGTACGACTGCGACCTGATGCACTCGTCCACCGCCGCCCCGGCCTTCCTGGCCGCGCCGGCCAGTTCCCCGACGGTGAACCCTGAGGCCACGCCGTGCGGCGCGGGCTGCATGGCGTACAGCTGGTCTCTGAAGGCCAGCCAGTTGTCCTCGGGGACGCAGCGGGCGGCCGCGGCGGCGCGGATGGAGTTGGAGCGCATGGGCTCGGCCCTGAAGATCGTCACCGGATGGAAGACGATCTTGACCTTGCCCTCCCTCGCCAGGCGCTGAAGCGTGTCGTCCACGCTGTCGTGCATCTTCTTGCACACGGGGCAGTCGAAGTCCTCGTACAGATCGAGCACGGGAGCCTGGCTCGACCGGTCCGCCAGGACCATGGACCCGTCCACCTGCCGGGTCAGCCGCACCTCGCCGGACGACACGCCCGGCTCCGCGAACGCCAGCACCCCGATAACGGCGATCACCGCGCACGCGACCGCCACCGCCACCAACCGCTTCACCATGCCACTCTCATCTCGTTGATCGCGCAGACCCTATCGGAAACAGAAACAATGGCGGCATGAAGGCATACCTCCTTGACCCTGTCATCGCGCGATACGTATTCGAGCACAGCACGCCGCCCGATCCTCTGCTGGAGAGGCTGGAGAAGGAGTCGGCGGAGGCGACCGGAGAAGACGCGGTCAAGCAGATCTCACCCGACCAGGGCGGCTTCCTCACCATGATCACCCAGATCATGGCGCCCAAGGTGGCCGTGGAGGTGGGGACGTTCACCGGCTACTCGTCCGTGTGCATCGCCCGCGGGTTGTCCGGCGGGCGGCTGCACTGCTTCGACGTGAGCGAGGAGTGGACGTCCATGGCGCGCCGCTACTGGCAGGAGGCCGGCGTCGCCGACCGGGTGACGCTCACCCTCGGACCCGCCCTGGAGACGCTCGCCGCGTTCGACGAGACGATCGACCTGGCCTTCCTCGACGCCGACAAGGGAAACTACCCCGGCTACTACGAGCTGCTCATCACCCGCATGCGGCCCGGCGGGCTGCTCGTCGTGGACAACACGCTGCGCCGGGGGCACGTCGCCGATCCTGGGCGCGACGAGGCCACGACCGTGGACATCCGACGGTTCAACGACCTGGTGATCAAGGATCCGCGGGTGACGGTGTACATGCTGCCCGTCGCGGACGGGATGACCATGATCAGAAAGAGATAGCCGTACCACGGAATCGCCGCCCGGCGGAGGCGCCAGGCCCTACGCTTGGTGATCTCGTGACTACAAGAGGACGGCGGCATGGTCAGGCCACTCGAAGAGCGTTTCCGCACGGCCCGCGACTTGTTTCCCGAATATCGGGTGGAGACGGTCAAGGGCCGCATCGTGGTGAACGAGTCCGGCACCTGGCAGCACAACACGATCCTCTTCCGGCTGCTGCTGCAGCTGACCGGCGCTGCGGCCGGGCGGGGCTGGGAGATCTGGCCCAACATCACCGTCTATCTCGGCGAACACGCCGACCGGTACGTCCCCGACCTGACCGTGGTGCCGGCCGCTCCGAGGATGCACGAGGAGCACGCCGTGCACGGCGACGCGACGTTGCTGCTGGCCGACGTCGTCTCGGCTGGCAGCGGCTATGACGACTATTACGTCAAGCCCTGCGGCTACGCCCCCGCCAGGGTGCCGCTCTACCTGGTGATCGACCCGTTCCAGCGGTCGGTCAAGCTCTTCTGCGACCCCTCCGGCGGGGCCTACGCCACGGAGATCGTGGTGGCCGCGGGCGAGCCGCTGCCGCTGCCCGATCCGTGGGGGCTGGCCGTCGACACATCGCGGCTGATGTGACCCCCGGGAGCGCCGCCCCCGGGGATCACCCGGCTAGACGATCTTGTGCACCCAGTGGTGGGAGTCGGGGCGGGAGCCGTACTGGATGCCGACCAGTTCGTCACGCACCCGCATGGTGACCGGCCCGGGGGCGCCGTCGGCCACCGTCCAGGAACGGTCGGCACCCCCGACGGTGCCGACCGGCGTCACCACGGCCGCCGTCCCGCACGCGAACACCTCCGTGAGCTCGCCCGACTCGCAGCCCGCCTGCCATTCCTCGACCGAGACGAGCCGCTCCTCAGTCTCCAGGCCGAGGTCGCCGGCCAGGTGCAGGATCGAGTCCCGGGTGATGCCGGGCAGCAGGGTGCCGGTCAGCGCGGGGGTGACGAGCTTGTCGCCGACGACGAAGAACAGGTTCATTCCGCCCATCTCCTCGACGTACCTGTGCTCGTGGGCGTCCAGCCACACCACCTGGTCGCAGCCGTTCTCGACCGCCTGCCGCTGCGCCACGAACGCGGCCGCGTAGTTGCCGCCGCACTTCGCGAAGCCGGTGCCACCGGGGGCGGCGCGGGTGTACTCGGTCGAGAGCCAGACCGAGACGGGCTTGAGTCCGCCGGTGAAGTAGGAGGCCGCGGGAGAGGCGATGACCATGTACTTGTAGGACTTGGACGGGTAGTTGACGCCGAGCCCCGCCTGCGTGGCGATCATGAAGGGCCGCAGGTAGAGGCTGTGGCCCTCGGTGGTCGGCACCCACTCCCTGTCGGTCTGCACGAGAAGCTCCAGCGATTCGACGAACGTCTCCTCGGGCAGCTCGGGCATGGCCATGCGGGCCGCGGAGCGGTTGAAGCGGCCCGCGTTCGCGTACGGGCGGAAGGTCACGATCGAGCCCGTGGCCTGCCGGTAGGCCTTGAGCCCCTCGAACAGCTCCTGGGCGTAGTGGAAGACCGACGTGGCCGGGTCCAGGGAGAGCGGCCCGTACGGCATGAGCCGGGCGTCGTGCCAGCCCTCGCCCTCGGTGTAGTCGATCGAGATCATGTGGTCGGTGAAGGTCTGCCCGAAACCGGGGTTCGCCAGTACCTGCTCCCGCTCGGCCGCGGTGCGAGCGTGGTCGGATAGCTGCACGTCGAAGCTGAGCTTCCGAGCGATGGTCATGACGGCGGTCCTTTTCTCTGCGAATCTACGAAACGTGCGGTGACCGCGAACGGCCGGGGGGCCGCGGAGGTGCGGTGTCGAGCGGAGCCACCCGGAAAGGGCAGCCCGTACTTCCTATTGTCTCGCTATATGGGATGGCAAGCGGCCGTTGGGATGGTTAGGCCGTCGGCACGCGAAAAAGCGCCTGGCGGTCCGTGTCGGATCGCCAGGCGCTCGCGGGGCTAGGCGGTCCTAGCCGGATACTCGTGCGGTGATGTCGTCACCGATCTCGTGGGTGCCGCGACCGGGACGCCGCTCGACGATGTCGGCGGCGACCGCCTGCTCGACCCTGGCCGCCTCCGTGTGCAGGCCGAGGTGGTCGAGGAGCATGGCGACGGACAGGATGGTCGCGGTCGGGTCGGCCTTGCCCTGCCCGGCGATGTCGGGGGCGCTGCCGTGCACCGGCTCGAACATGCTGGGCGCGGTGCGCTCGGGGTTGATGTTGCCGCTGGCCGCCAGGCCGATGCCGCCGGCG
The DNA here is from genome assembly GCF_004349015.1 of Nonomuraea diastatica. NCBI lineage: Bacteria > Bacillati > Actinomycetota > Actinomycetes > Streptosporangiales > Streptosporangiaceae > Nonomuraea > Nonomuraea diastatica. The sequence continues at coordinate 20,777 of NZ_SMKP01000001.1, read as the reverse complement.
ATGGCCGCGCCGAGGTCGGTGATGATGTCGCCGAACAGGTTGTCGGTGACGACCACGTCGAACCGCTCGGGCTGGCTCACGAAGAACATCGAGGCCGCGTCGATGTGGGCGTAGTCGGTGGCGACCTCGGGGTATTCGCCGGCCACGCGGTCGACCGTGCGCTGCCACAGGTCGCCGGCGTAGGTGAGGACGTTGGTCTTGTGGACCAGGGTGAGCTTCTTGCGCGGCCGCGACCGCGCCTTCTCGAACGCGTAGCGCACCACGCGCTCGACGCCGTGGGCGGTGTTGAGCGACTCCTGCGTGGCGATCTCGTGAAGGGTGCCGCGCCGCATGACGCCGCCGGTGCCGGCGTAGAGGCCTTCGGTGCCCTCACGGACGACGATCATGTCGATGTCGTCGGCCGACGAGCCGGCCAGCGGGCTCGGCACGCCGGGGAACAGCTTGACCGGGCGGAGGTTGACGTAGTGGTCGAACGCGAAGCGGAGCCGCAGCAGCAGGTCGCGCTCGAGGACGCCGGGCGGCACGCTGGGGTCGCCGACCGCGCCGAGCAGGATCGCGTCGTAACCGCGCAGCTCCTCGAGCACCGCGTCGGGCAGAGTCTCGCCGGTGCGGTGATAGCGGGCTGCCCCCAGGTCGTAGTGGGTGGGCTCGATCTTGGTGCCCACGGCCTCCAGGACCTTGAGTCCTTCGGCCACGACCTCGGCGCCGATGCCGTCACCCGGAATGACGGCCAAGCGGATGTTACGCGACTCCATGGGTGGTTACCTTACCGGCTCGTCTCGTCTGACGAACACATCATCTCAGCTTGCGGACGTTTCGGGCGGTCTGGGACACGCGCGGACGTCGCGCCCCGGCCACATCCGGGCGCTAGTGGCCGGAACCCTGCGGAGCGCCGCCGTTGTCCCTGCGGTCCAGCGCGGTCTGCACGGCCTCGGCGGCCTCGTCGTCGTGCTCTTCCGCACGGTTCCAGGCATACATCTCGTACATGTGACTCATCTCATTTCGCGGATGCGTTCCGATGGAAAGCCGGACTCCGGTCACGAATCCGGGCGAGTCTGCTCTCGTGGTCCGGGGTCACGGACTGGAGGAAGGGTCTTAACGGCCGACACAGCGCCACTCACCGCGGCGAGTCGTCGACCTGCCCTAACAGGCCCCGCCGCGGCAGGTAATAAGTACGAGCACCTGGCGCATCTCCGCTACAGTACCTCAGCCGTCTCGTTGGACGTCCTAGCATCTTGCATGCTGAGACACACGAGGCCGCCGCCCCAGGCGGGGCGGCGGCCTCGTGTGACAGGGAAGGGTCAGTCCTCCAGGTCGACCGAGCGGCCGCTCTCGGCGCCGATCTCGGCCACGATCTGGTCGACCACGTCGGCCGGGATCGCGGTGTCGACGGTCAGCGCGATGAGCGCCTTGCCGCCCTTGACCGACCTGGCCACCTGCATCGAGGCGATGTTGATGCCGTGCTCGCCGAGGAGGCGGCCGACCACGCCCACGATGCCGGGACGGTCGGTGTAGGTGAAGAACGACAGGTGGGCCGTTGGCTCGATCTCCATCTCGTAGCCGTTGACCTCGACGATCTTCGTGATCTGGCGAGGGCCGGAGAGCGTGCCCGACACCGAGACGTGGCGGCCGTCGGCCAGCACGCCCCGCACGGTCACCACGTTGCGCCAGTCGGGGCTCTCCGAGCTGGTCACCAGCTCGACGTTCATGCCGCGGTCCTTGGCCAGCAGCGGCGCGTTGACGTAGGTGACCTGCTCCTCGATCACGTCGGCGAACACGCCCTTCAGCGCGGCCAGCTCGATGACCCGGACGTCCTGCGCGGCGATCTCGCCGCGCACCTCGACGTCGAGCTTGGTGGCGACCTCACCGGCCAGCGCGGTGAACACCCGGCCCAGCTTCTCGGCCAGCGGCAGGCCCGGCTTGACGTCCTCGGCCACCACGCCGCCCTGGACGTTGACGGCGTCGGGCACGAACTCGCCCGCCAGCGCCAGCTTCACGCTCCGCGCGACCTGGGTGCCGGCCTTCTCCTGGGCCTCATGGGTGGAGGCGCCCAGGTGCGGCGTGGCGACGACCTGGTCGAGCTCGAACAGCGGGCTGTCGGTGCACGGCTCCTTGGCGTAGACGTCGAGGCCCGCCCCGGCGACCCGCCCTTCCTTGATCGCGGCGTAGAGCGCGGCCTCGTCGATGATGCCGCCGCGGGCGACGTTGATGATGCGCACGGAGGGCTTGACCTCGTGCAGTTCCTTGTCGCCGATGAGACCGACGGTCTCCTTGGTCTTCGGCGGATGCAGCGTGATGAAGTCGGACTTCTTCAGCAGCTCATCGAAGCCGACCAGCTTGACACCCAGCTGCGCGGCGCGGGCCGGTGGCAGGTAGGGGTCATAGGCGAGGATCTCGACACCGAACGGCAGCAGTCGCTGCGCCACGAGCTGGCCGATCTTGCCGAAGCCGACGATGCCGACGATCTTCTCGTCGAGCTCGACACCGGTGTATTTCGACCGCTTCCACTCGCCGTTCTTCAGCGCGGCGTGCGCCTGGGCCGTGTTGCGCGCGCTGCCCAGGATGAGCGCGATGGTCTGCTCGGCGGCGCTGGTGATGTTGGAGGTCGGCGCGTTGACGACCATGACACCGGCCTTGGTGGCGGCCTCGACGTCGACGTTGTCGAGGCCGACGCCGGCGCGGGCGACCACGCGTAGCTTCGGCGCCGCGGCGATGGCCTCGGCGTCGACCTTCGTGGCGGAGCGGACGATCAGGGCGTCCACGCCGGCGAGTGCGGGCAGCAGCTGGGAACGGTCGGCGCCGTCGGTGTGGCGGACCTCGAAATCAGCGCCGAGCACGGCGAGGCCGGCCTCGGACAGCTCCTCTGCGACCAGAACGACGGGCTTGTTCACGGGTGTGGATCCTCCGGGACAGGCGGGCTTCGGGGGCCTCGTCACGCGTCCGGCCCCCGACGGTCCCACAGAGTCTAACGGTCGCTTGTGAACGCGTTCACGAGGGACCCATGATGTGAGACAGGGGCGGCCGTACCCACCCAGCGCCAAACTCATCCATATCGCGGCCGTCTTTGTCTTGATCGGGAGATTTCTTCGCCATTAGCCTGATAAGCCGTGGCCGACTACCTATGGTTCGTCATATGAGCATCGGGAATCCTGCGCTTGCCGACGTGCTCGCCCAGCATGGCACCCCCCATCGCCTGCTGGGCGCTCTCGCCGACGGTGGAGTCCTGGTGGCAGTACGAACAGACCGTTCGGTCGTCCTGGGGACGACACAAGCCGGTGACCGGGTCCTGCTCGGCTACACCGGCCCTGCCACCTATGCCCGGCACCGCGGCAGCCATTCCCTGTCGGCGTGTGACGCCGACACCATCCTGGACATCCAGCGCGTCACCGGCGTGCGGGAGATCGTGATCGACGCGGCCGGACCAGCCGCCGCGGCCGTGCCCATCGACGACCTCCAGCGCTTCCTCACCTCGACGCGCAGCGGTCCGACGCCCGTACTGTCGGGAGCGGCGCCCGCCGCCTACGCGACGGGCGCCATGGCCACCGTCTCGCGCGGTGCCGCGCTGGCCCAGGCCGCACCCCCCTCCACGCAGGTGCCCGCGTTCCCGTGGGTGCCCGCGCCCCGGCCGCACCTGTCGGGGCCCATGCAGCAGGTGGACCCCGGCTACCGGCGGTGCACGCACCCGATCCTGCCCGCGCTGCGGCAGGCGATCGCGCAACTGCTCATGGACTTCCCGCTCGTGCACCACGTGTGGATCTCCGAGGCGCGCACCGCGTCGGGAGCTCCCGGGATCATGCTGCACGTGAAGGTGCACATGTCCGCCGCCGAGGACGTCGTACGCGACCTGCACCGCCTGGTGCGGGCCCGGCTGCCGCAGTTCGCGGCGTCCGGCGCGCCGATCCTCATGGCCAGGGTGGCCGACACGCACAGTGAACGCCGGATGATCGAGATCGGCGCGCACGTGGTGTGCGCCGACGTCCGCGACTGACCCACGTGCGCGGCGCCCGGGTGACCGCGCGCGCCGCCACGCCGGGAACTGGGCCCTACCGAACAACGCTCTGTTCGGCTTCAATGAGGGCATGATCGCACCGGCGGCGAGCGCCTCCACGGTGCCCCGGGGTGTACGCGTCGGCTACGGTGTGGGCTCGTTCTGCACCGCCACCGTGGGCGCCGTGCCCGGGCTGCTCCTGCTGTACTACATGACGAACTTCCTGGCCGTTCCCGCGTGGCTGGCCGGGGTGGTCGTGACCGCGCCCAAGGCCTGGGACCTCGTGATCAATCCGCTGGTCGGCCGCTGGTCCGACCGGACCAGATCGCGGCTCGGCCCGCGCAGGCCCTGGCTGCTCGCCGGCGCCTGCACGCTGCCGATCGCGTTCTTCCTGGTGTTCGCCGGGCCGCCGCTGACCGGCGTCCCCGCCGCGCTGTACGTCGGGGTGTGCTTCCTGGCCACGGCGACGGCGTACGCGCTGTTCGAGGTGCCGTACAAGGCGATGCCCGGAGAGATGACGCACGACTACCACGAGCGTACCTCGCTGCTCCAGTGGCGGATGATCTTCATCGGCGCGGCCACCGCCATCAGCGGCGTGCTGGCCCCGGCCATCGTCACCAGCCAGGGCGGCGACGGCACGCTCGGCAGCTACCGGCTGATGGCCGCCACGATCGCGGCCATCCTGCTGGTCTCGATGCTGGGCTCGTTCTTCGGCACCAGCCGCGCCCCGATGACCGGCGCGCCGGAGCCCGACCGGGGCGGGTGGCGGGAACAGTTCGCGGCGGTCAAGGGCAACGCGCCGTTCCTCTGGATCACGGCGCTGGCGTGCACGCAGATGCTGGCCGTCAGCATGATGCTGGCGGCGGCGCCGTACTTCGCCACCTACACGATCGGCACGCCGGACGCCACGCAGACGTTGTTCGCGGTGCTGGTGGGCCCGATGCTGCTGACGATGCCGCTGTGGGTGCGGTTGTCCAAGCGGTTCGACAAACGCGGCGCGATGGTGCTGGCCGCGCTGATGTTCGGGGGCGGCACCGCGGCGGCCATGGCCACCCCGCTGTTCGGCTCGCTGTACGCGCACGTGACGATCCTCGTCGTCGGCGTGGGCATCGCGGGCGTGCAACTGCTGCTGTTCTCCATGCTGGCGGACGTCATCGCGGTGGACGCGGCGAAGACTGGCAAGCGCAGGGCGGGCGTGCTGACCGGGTTGTGGACGGCCATCGAGAGCGGGGTCAGCTCGTTCGGCGCGCTGATCTTCGGCGTCATCCTGTCGCTCGGCGGCTTCATCGAGTCGGAGCCGAGCAGGCCGGTCGAGCAGCCGGAGAGCGCGGTGACGGCGGTGCTCATCGGGCAGACCACGGTCCCCGCTCTGATCATTCTGGCGTCGGTGGTGATGACGCTGAGATACCGCCTCACGCCACCGGGCGCGCCAGAACCGGACGCGTCCGCGTAACGGCCCGGCCGGCATATCGCTCGGTTCCGCGCGGGCCTGCTCGCCGGCGCCGCCAGACCGCAGCCCGTGCCTGATCGGCATCGATACGAGCATGCATACCGAGCATGGCCAGGGCGACCGATCCGCGTATTCTGGACAGGGAGCGCGGTTCAGGCCGATACTCGCTACATGAGCTCCACGCTTCCGCCCTTTCGTGCCTCGGATGGGGAACGCGACCGTGCGATCGACGAGCTCAGAGATCGCGCCGTAGAGGGGCGTATCTCCCACGACACGTTCGTGGGCAGGGTCGATCAGGTGCTCAGGGCGCGCAACCGCCACGAGCTCGACGAGGTGGTGGCCGACCTGCCGCGCCGGGCGACGCTCAGGCAGCGGCTGACCGACGCCGTGGCGGCGGTGTCGGAGTTCACCTCCAGGGTGCAGTCGGCGTGGCGGCGGCCCCGACTGCCCCGGCTGGCGCTGCCCGACGACGACCGGCTGCGTTACGTGGTGGGCAGGGGGTCGGCCTGCGACCTCGTGTTGTCGGACCTGACGGTCTCCCGCGTGCACGCCGAGCTGCGGCGCGAGAGCGACGGGTGGCTGCTGGTCGACCTGGGCTCGCTCAACGGCACCCGGCTCAACGGGTGGCGGCTGGTCGGGCCCGCCCGGGTCAGGTCGGGCGACGAGATCGCGTTCGGAGACTGCGGTTTCCTGCTCACGTCGAGCCTGCCATCCGTCTGACCCGCTCCACCATATTCCGATAACTCCTTACTCCGAAAATCCACGCTGCGGCAAATCCAGTCTCGGCAAATCCAGGCTCCAATAAATACGGAGATTTGCGGATTACAGGCTGACGGTGCTGCTCCATGCTGCAGGCGATCCCCCAGTCATTTGGAGACCCCATGCGGCGCACCTCAGCATCCCTCGTCGCGGGCGCGCTCGTCGCGGCCCTCGCGTGGGCGTCCAGCCCCTCCTCACCGGCCGTCGCGCTCGACCCCTCGGCGGGTGTGGCCGACCTGACCCAGGACCTCAACCAGATCCTCAGCGACTCGCGGCTCACGATCGCCAGGGCGGGCGTCGTCGTCAAGAGCGCGGAGACCGGCGAGGAGCTGTACGCCACAGACGCCGGCAAGCTGCTGATCCCGGCGTCCAACACCAAGCTGTTCACCTCGGCCGCGGCGGCCGAGACGCTCGGGCTCGACTACCGCTTCGCCACCAGCGTGCTGAGCACCGGGCGCAAGGCCGGCAAGGTGCTGACCGGCGACCTGGTGCTGCGCGGCACCGGCGACCCGACCATGCTGGCCGAGGACTACGACGCGCTGGCCGCCAAGGTGGCCGGCGCGGGCGTCAAGGTCGTCACCGGCAAGCTCGTGGCCGACGACACCTGGTTCGACGCGCGGCGGCTCGGCAACGACTGGGCCTGGGACGACGAGACCGCGTACTACGCGGCCCCGATCTCGGCCCTGACCGCCTCCCCCGACAAGGACTACGACGCCGGCTCGGTGATCGTCGCGGTGACGGCGGAGAACGGCGAGGTCAAGGTGACCACCACGCCGGACACCGGCTACCTGAAGATCGTCAATCGGGCGACGGCGGGCGCCGAGACCGACGTGCTCATCGAGCGGCAGCACGGCACCCGCACCGTCGTGGTCACCGGTACGGTCGCGGACCCATACCAGGAGTGGGTGGCCGTCGACGACCCCACGGCCTACGTCTCCTCGCTCTTCCGTGATTCGCTGACCAGGCACGGCGTCAAGGTGCTCGGCCGCACGGTGACCGGCGCGGCGCCCGAGGGCGCCAAGGAGCTGGCCGCGCACGAGTCGATGACGCTGGGCGAGTTGCTGGTGCCGTTCATGAAGCTGAGCAACAACATCCACGCCGAGATCCTCACCAAGGCCATGGGCCGCAAGGCGGCGAACCAGGGCACGTGGGCGGCCGGCCTCAAGGTCACCACCGACTTCGCCAAGGCCAACGGGGTGCAGGTGATCAACATGCGTGACGGCTCGGGACTGTCGCGCCGCGACGGTTTCTCGCCCGGTTCGATCGTGCAGTTCCTGTCGGCCGTACGCGGCAAGCCGTGGTTCGGCACCTGGTACGAGTCGCTGCCCATCGCGGGCGACGCCGAGCGCTTCGTCGGCGGCACGCTGCGCAGCCGGATGCGCGACACCCCTGCCGCGGGCAACGTGCATGCCAAAACGGGCTCGCTGACCGGGGTCACGGCGTTGTCCGGCTACGTCACCAGCGCCGACGGCGAACCGCTGATCTTCTCGATCATGTTGAACCAGTATCTGTCGGGCTCGCCGAAGGACATCGAGGACAAGATCGCCGTACGCCTCGCCCAGTTCTCCCGTACCGCGGCGGGCGGCGACCCCGTCCAGCTCCGCACCACGGACCCGGGCCCGGCGGGCGACCTGGAGTGCTCCTGGATGAAGCCCGCGCAGTGCTGATCATCCGGTAGCGGCTGATCACCCTGTAAGGGGACGCGGCGGCCTCCTGACGCGCAGGGGGCCGCAGCGGTTTACCCCGATAACGCGGGCTGCATCACGATTCAGCCACTTGGAGCGGTCTTTTCAGGACATAGCCAACCTTGGAGCGCCAGAATGCGATTCGACCTTGTGTGGCGACCGCCCACCCGGAGGAGAGAATGCGCAGACAGCTCAAGGCATGGGCCTGCCTCGGGAGTCTGGCTGCGCTGACCTTCCCCGCACCGGCCGCGCAGGCAGCCACGAGCGCGCAGGCCTGCCGGGTGGCCGCGGCCAAACCCACGGTCTCCCACGGCTTCGTCAGCGGCACGGCCACCAGGTCGGGCTGCTCCGGCAAGGCACTGCTCCGGGTGCGCATCGCGCTGGCCGTGTCCGGCCCTGACCGGGTCGTCAAGAGCGGCTCCAAGACCGTCAGGACCGGATCGGTCACCGCGCGGGTGCGCTGCACCACCACCCCGCGCACCTACCACGTGATCGCGCTCGACGCCAAGGGGCGCACAGCCAAGTCACGCACGGCGCGACTGGCGTGCGGCAAGTTCGCCTCGGCGGACGAGGAGGCGCTCGTCAAGCTCACCAACAAGGCGCGGGCCGGGAACGACTGCAAGCCCCTCATCCACCACCCCAGGCTGCACCTCGCCGCCGACCGCCACTCGGCGGACATGGCGGCCAAGGGGCGTCTCAAGCACACCTCCGACGGGCGCACGTTCGGGGAGCGCATCAAGGCGGTCGGCTTCCCCTACAGCCTGATCGCCGAGAACGTCGCCATGGGCTACCCCGCCGCCGCCACGGTGCTCAAGGACTGGCTGAAGAGCCCAGGCCACCGCAAGAACATCCTCAACTGCTCGTTCACCCACATCGGCGTCGGATACATTGCCGAGAAACAGGCCTGGACCCAGATCTTCGCCGCTCGTTGAAGCCAAGGGAGCGTCGGGCTTCACCGGCCCCAGCGCCGGTTCCCCACCGCACGCCCACACGCTTCCCTCCGGGCGGGCCCGGCCGCGCCTCCCCCCGCACAAAGGACCGCGGCCGGGCCCGCGTCTCCCCTCCGGTCTCAGGCCCGGTCGGAGAAGCGGGCCAGCACCAGCGACTCGACCACGCCGACGACCGCGTACGCGAGGATGGACACGGCCGTGACCACCACGATGTCCGCCCACACCTCGTCGTAGCGGAATCCGCCGATCGCCCGCAGGATCTCCGCGCCGATCCCTTCGCCGGTGGCCAGCCATTCGGCGATGAGCGCGCCGATGATCGAGGCCGGCACCGAGATCCTGGCCGAGGCGAAGACCGCGGGCATCGCGGTCGGCACGGCCACCTTGCGCAGGACGGTCATGCGGGTGCCGCCGTAGGCCATGACCAGGTCGGTGGCCTGCGGCGAGGCCGATCTCAGCCCGAAGACGATGTTCACCAGCGCGGGGAAGAACACCACGATGCCGCCGATGACGGCGACGCCCACCAGGTCCCTGCCGAAGATCAGCGTGATCAGCGGCGTCATCACCACGAGCGGCACCGAGCGCAGCAGCATCGCGACCGGCATGAACGTCTGCTCCACGGTCCTGAACAACACGAACATGACCGCGACGGCCATCGCGGCGACCATCCCCGAGGCGAATCCGATGGCGGCGTCCCTGACGGTGATGCCCAGCGCGCCGAACACGGCCTCGCGGTGGGCCTCCGACGCGGTCAGATAGTCCCACACCTGGGGCGGGCGCTTGCCGACGAGCGGGCTGATGCCGAACGCCTCCAGCGCCAGCCACCACGCGGCCACGACGATGACCACGCAGGGCGCGAGTGGCCCGACGACCCGCAGGATGGTCCGGCCGATCACTGCGCCTCGCCTTTCGACCACGGGGTGACCACACGGGCGACGAGCGCGACGACGGCGTACCCGAGACCGGCGATCAGCCCGGCCACGAGCGCCAGCCCCCATGTCCGCGGCACCTGGAACTGCTGCTGCGAGATCATCAGGGAGACGCCGAGCCCCTGGTCGTTGCTGCCGAGGTATTCGCCGATGATCGCGCCGAGCAGCGCGGAGGGTGCGGAGATCCTCAGGCCGGCGAACGTGCTGGGCAGGGCCGAGATGACCTGCACGTAGCGGAGCCTGGCCAGGCGGCCGCCGCCGTAGACGGTGACGAGGTCGAGGCCGGCCTGGTCGGCAGAGCGCAGCCCGAGCAGGGCGCCGATGAGCGTGGTGAAGAAGACGGAGATGGCGGCCAGGAACACCACGGTGGCCTCGCCGCCGAAGACGACCAGCACGACGGGGCCGATGGCGAGCAGCGGGACGCAGTAGCTGATCACGGCGAGCTGGGTGGCGACGGCTTCGAGCCGCGGCACGAGCAACACCAACAGCGCCACGCCGATGGCCAGCCCGTTGCCCCACAGGAAGCCCTGCGCCGCCGCGGACACGGTGGCAGTGACGTTGGGGCCGTAGAAGGCCCAGCCGTCGTCGCCCATCGCGGCCAGCACGGCCCACGGCGTGGGCACCGCGCCGCCGCCGGCGAACACCGTCACGGCCAGCAGCCACCACAGCACGACGAGGGCGACGACACCGGCCAGTCCCTGCGCCCGTCTCATGATCCGTGCCCGAACAGCAGGTCGCTGAGGTGGTCGTGGAGGGCGTGGAACTCCCGCGTGCGCATCATGCCGGGCGTGCGCGGGCGCGGCAGGCCGATCTCCACCAGCTCGACGATCCGGCCGGGGCGCGGGCTCATGACGGCGACCACGTCCGACAGGAAGATCGCCTCGCCGATCCCGTGGGTGACCATCAACGTGGTGGCGGGCTTCTCCGTCCAGATGCGCAGCAGCTCCAGGTTGAGCCGCTGCCTGGTCATGTCGTCAAGGGCGCCGAACGGCTCGTCGAGCAGCAGCACGCTGGGCTTGACGACGAGCGCGCGGGCGATGGAGACGCGCTGGCGCATGCCGCCCGACAGTTCGGCGGGCCTGGCCTTCTCGAACCCTTCGAGGCCGACCAGCTTGATCAGGTCGTTGATGACGCCGGGCTCGGGCCTGATCCCGGCGACCTCCAGCGGCAGCCGGATGTTGGCGGCGACGCTCCTCCAGGCCAGCAGGGCCGAGTCCTGGAAGGCGATGCCGAGGTGGTGGCTCCTGCGCAGCTCGGCGGGCGTCTCGCCGTTCACCCGGATCTCGCCGCTGGTGGGCTGCTCCAGCCCGGCGAGCATGCGCAACACCGTCGACTTGCCGCAGCCGGACGGGCCGAGCAACGACAGGAACGAGCCCTTCGGCGTACGGAGGTCCACGCCGTCGACGGCGGTCAGGCCCTTGCCGAACGTCTTGCTCAGCCCGGTGACGCGGATGCCTGCGCTGTGTTCATCGATGGCCTCGACAAGCTCGCTCATGACAACTTCAGGCTCGGGTCGGCCTTGTAGACCTCGTCCAGTACGGTCAGGTCGAACAGTTGCTCGGCCTTGACGCTCAGGCCGGCCTTGGCCAGCGAGGCGATGTTCTGCTCGATCAGCTCGGGCGTCATCGTGAACAGGCCGTTGGCCTTGACGTCGGGGGTGACGACGAGCTCGTTCTGCATCTTGGCCTCCTCGGTCTGCTCCTCGACGTCGAGGTTCTGGTCCTTGCCGTAGACGGTGGCGGCCAGCTCGGCCGACCTGGCCGGGTCGGCGACGGCGTCCTTCCAGCCCTTGATCTCGGCCGTCAGGAACGCCTTGAGCTTGTCGCGCTCGTTGTCGATGGTCTCCTGGGTGACCGTGAACGTCTCGGCGACCAGCGGCAGGCCGGCGTCGGCGAGCAGCAGGTGGGTGGCGTCGTGGCCCTCCATCTTCAGCCGTACGGGGCCGCTGGTGACGAAGCCGACGTAGCCGTCGAGCTGCCCGGAGGTCAACATCGAGGGGTCGGACTGGAACGGCACCCGCGTCACGCTGCCCTCGTCGATGCCGTTGGCCTTGAGCAGCGCGTTCCAGACCAGCTCGTTGGAGTCCTGGACGCCGATCTTCTTGCCGGGCAGGTCCTTGGCGCTCTCGATCGGGTTCTTGCTCAGGGAGATGATGGCGAACGGGTTCTTCTGGAAGGTCGCGCCGACGATCTTCAGCGGGGCGCCCTGCAACACGGCGGGGGCGGTGATGGTGGGCGCGGACAGGCCCGCCCAGCAGCGCCCGGTGGCCAGTCCCGACTCGACCGAGGTGCCGGAGCCGCCGCCCGACAGCAGCTCGACCTGGGAGAATCCGGCTGCCTTGTAGTAGCCGTTGTTGTCGGCGAAGTATTCGCCGGCGAACTCGACGTTCTTCTTCCAGGAGAGCTGGAGTTTGATCGAGCCCAGCCCGCCGCCGGAGGAGGAGCCGCCCGGCGAGCCGCTGTCGCCGCAGGCGGCCAGACCGAGCGCCAGACCGGCCAGACCTGTCGTCCGCAGGAACGCGCGACGGTCGAAGGTAGCCATGATTCTCCTTGAGCGGCCGTGAAGATGCAGGTCAGGACGTTATCTACCGATTATTACCATCAAGTGACGGTATTTTCGGACTTCTGGCCCGGTGGATGGCCTTCGCGCGGGATGGCGGGAAAACCGCTGGCGACCCCTGTAGGTCCCTACGAGAGCACGGGGCGAGGACCGTAGATCCCTCCAGCGGCCCGAGGGCTCAGGTAGCGTCGGGCGTGAAATGAGACTCGACGGAATCCCCCTTTGGGACGGTACCGAACTTCGCGGCCCTGTCGATCTGAGCTGGGAGCCCGACCGGATCACCGACGTGAGCCCCGCCGCGCCCCGCCACGACGACCTGTGCGTCATCCCCGGCCTGGTGGACACGCACGTCCACCTGATCGGCCACGCCGGCCCCGGCGACCCGCCCGACTTCGCGACGTGGCCGCTGGTCACCACGCGCGACGAGCAGGTGCTGCACGGCGTGGCCCACGCCCAGCGGGCCATGCGGCACGGCGTCACGACACTGCGCGACCTGGCGGGCGACGAGGCCCAGGTCGCGCTGCGCCGGGCCTTCGACGCCGGGGTGCTGCAGGGGCCGCGCGTCCAGGTGCACGGCGTGGTGGGGATGACCGCCGGGCACAACGACCTGTTCGTGCCGCCCGCGTCCCCGCTGCGCAAGCCCACGGCCGACGGGCCCGACGAGTGCCGCAAGCTCGTACGCACCTGGGCCAGGGCGGGCATGGACGGCATCAAGCTCACCACCAGCGGCGGCGTGCTGTCGATCGGCGACAGGAACGCCTGGCGCAACTACACCCGCGACGAGATCAGAGCCGTCGTGGACGAGGCGCACGCGCTCGGCATGCCGGTGGCCTCCCACGCCCACTCCGAGGAGGGCATCCGGGTGGCCGTCGAGGAGGGCGTCGACTCGATCGAGCACGGCACCCTCATGAGCACCGACCTGGCCGAGGTCCTGGCCGCCCGCCGCACCCCCGTGGCGCCGACCCTGCTCATCAACGAGGCCATCGCCGAAGGCCGCGTCCCGGTCACCCCCGAGGCCAGGGCCAAGGCCGCCGAGCTCGTCGCCACCCGTGACGTGCTGCTCGCCCAGGCGGCCGCGCTCGGGGTGCGGTTCGTGCTGGGCACCGACGCGAACGGCCACCACGTGCAGTTCGGCGACCAGCTCGCCGAGGTCCGCCACATGGCCAGGATCCTCGGCATGGACGCCGCGTCGGCGCTGCGCGCGGCCACCTCGGACGCGGCCGACTCGATCGGCCTGCCCGTGGGCAGGATCGCGCCAGGGCTGGGCGCCGACCTCATCGTGCTGCGCGGCCGGCCGTGGGAGCGCATCGACGACCTGGCCACCGGCAACATCGTGGCCGTCGTGTCACGGGGCGCCGTCGTCGCGGGCGGGCTGCCCTGACCGCAGCGCCAGATAGAGGTCCGTACGGTCGCGCATCGACGACATGCGCCGCCCGGTGAGCTCCTCGATCCGCTGCATCCGGTAACGCAGCGTGTTGACGTGGACGTACAGCTCGTCGGCCGTGCGCTGCCACGACCCGCAGGTCTCCAGGAAGAGATCGAGCGTGCGCAGCAGCTCGGAGCCGTGCCGCGCGTCGTAGTCCTCGACGGGCGCCAGCAGACGGTCGCGGAACGACCTGCGCACGCCGGCCGGCAGCGAGGCCAGGAGCAGGTCGAAGCTGTCGATGTCGGCCACCGACATGATCGACACCGGCCCGGGACCGCCCCTGGCCGACTCCATGCCGCGCATGGCCGTCTCCAGCGCCTCGCCGAGCTGCGACACGCTGGCCGCCATCTCGCTGATGCCGGCCGCGATGCTTATTGCCGAGTTTGTCCCCTTGCTCATCCCCGGGCTGATCCCCGGGCGCCCGGCGACCAGCCCGCGCAGCTCGTCGGCCAGGCTCTTGCGTGAGGCCCGGCCGTTGACCAGCACGATCGCCTCGCGCGGCGTGCCGCCGACGATCAGGTGCCGTCCCTTTCTTGCCAGGCCCTCGTGCAGCAGCTCCGGCAGGTCGTGCTCGGGGCCGCCGGTCTGGGTGACCGCCATGGCCGCGGTCGGCAGGCCGGGGTCGGCGCCGAGCAGCCGCATATGCGCCGAGACCTCGCCGGGCGGAATCTGGCCGAGGACGTCGAGCAGCGTCTGCGCCCTGACCCGCTCGGCCCTGCGCTGCTCGGCGGCGAACCCCTCGACGGTCACCACCTCGGTGATCGCGCCGAACGACTGGTCGGGAGCGGCCAGCAGCAGAGGCAGCCGGCGCAGCTCGCACGCCTTGACCAGCTCCCGCGGCAGCTCGCCGAGCACGATCAGGCCCACGACCAGGCCGGCGGCGTCGCTGGCCCACAGCGCGTCGGCGAAGCGCTCGCAGTCGGGCGGCTCGGAGTACCACACGCCGCTGGTCAGGACGAGGTCGCCGGACTGCAGGTAGCGGCGGGGATCGGGCAGGTCGGTCGGGTAGGCGCGCCGGATCTCGCGGTCGAGCGCGGCATCACCTGTCACCAGCGTCAGCCGCAGGTCGTCGCGTGCGAGCAGATCCGCCAGCCTCATGAAATCCGATGGTATGCCAGGCCGCATGGACGGCCGCCGCAATCCGTACCACGGACGGCAGCGGAGCGGCTCGCCCAGAGGGAGGTTTCCGCACGGAAATCCCTGCGAGAGTTCAGAGGTTCGCACGATATCTGCCGGGCCGGGTGGTCCGGTTTACTCGGTGCCATGCGTCCCAAGGCGGAACTCCACCTGCACATCGAAGGCACCCTTGAGCCCGAGCTCGTCGTCGACCTGGCCAGGCGTAACCGAATCGAGCTGCCGGCCTTCGACGTGGAGGCCGTCCGCGCCCGCAACGACTTCGCCGACCTGCGCTCGTTCCTGGACGTCTACTACGACAACCTGGCGGTCCTGCGTACCGAGGAGGATTTCCACGACCTGGCCGCCGCCTACCTGCGGCGGGCCGCCGCGCAGGGCGTGCGGCACGCGGAGATCTTCTTCGACCCGCAGGCGCACACGAGCCGGGGCGTGCCGCTGGAGGCGGTGTTCGGCGGGTTGTCGGCGGCGCTGCGCGACGGCGAGGTGCCCGCCGCGCTGATCCTGTGTTTCCTGCGTGACCGGGGCGCGGAGGAGGCGGAGCGGACGCTGCGGGCGGCGCTGCCGTTCCGTGAGCATTTCATCGGGGTGGGGCTCGACTCGGCGGAAGTGGGCTATCCGCCGTCGTTGTTCCGGCGGGTCTTCGACATCGCCGCCGCAGAAGGCCTGCACCGGGTGGCGCACGCGGGCGAGGAGGGCGGGCCCGACTACGTGTGGGAGGCGCTCGACGTGCTGGGGGTGGAGCGGGTGGACCACGGCATCAGGGCGATGGAGGACCCGCAGCTCGTGGCCAGGCTGAGGGAGGAGCGCATCCCGCTGACCGTGTGCCCGCTGTCGAACGTGCGGCTGCGGGTGGTGCCGTCCCTGCGCGACCACATCCTGCCCGCGATGCTGGACGAAGGGCTGGTCGTGACGGTCAACTCCGACGATCCCGCCTACTTCGGCGGTTACGTCGAGGACAACTACGAAGCCTTGCGGCGGGAGCTGGGAATGACCGGCGAGCAGCTCGACCGGATCGCCCGCAACTCCTTCGCCGCGGCCTTCGCGTACGACCCCCGGCACGGTGGAGGGGCCCGCCCCGCAGGACAGGCCCCTCATCATTACTCACCAGCTGAGACGTGACCTAGCCGATGTTGCACTCCCTGTGCTCGTGGCTGAGCACGTGGTTCAGGACGTTGTCGAGACCGACGCCGGCCAGCAGGCCCTGGGCGTTCTGCTGGTTGTCGACCTCCCTGCCGATGCTGCCGTCACCGCAGATGAGAACGATCTTCACCTCGCGGTCGTGATCGCGGTCGTCGTACGTCGCCGCGAGCGCGGAGCCGCCGGACATGAGCAGCCCTCCGACGAGCCCGGCCAGGATGAGCCCCGATTTGTACATGTCTTATCCCCTCTGGTACCTAATGACTACTCTCCGTAGCTACCGGGAAGTGTTTGCCCTGCCCCGCTCGTCGACAAACTCGTGCGATTTCGTTCTTGACCTGCACGAAAGCAGCGCCTGGCAAAGCCGTGCCGGAGATCGTCCCGCTTGACGATCACGTGTGCTTCACAGGGCCGGCCTTACCATCCGAGGCCGGGCACGACAAAGGGGGTCCACCTCGCAAGACGGACCCCCCGTTGCGCACACGCGGCCGGGCACGACACAGGAGCCCGCCCTCTTGGACGGACCCCTGGCGCCCAGCGGCTGAAGAAGTGACTTCAGCCGATGTTGCACTCCCTGTGCTCGTGGCTGAGCACGTGGTTCAGGGTGTTGCCGATGCTGATGCCGAGAATGCCGCTGGCGTTCTGGTGGTTGTCGACGCGCTGACCGATGCTTCCATCACCGCAGATGAGAACGATCTTCACATCGCCGTCGCGGCCGTCGTTGAACGTCGCCGCGTACGCGGAGCCGCCGGACATGAGCAGCCCTCCGACGAGCCCGGCCAGGATGAGGCCTGATTTGTACATGTTATCTCCTCTGGTACCTATTGACTACTCTCCGTAGCTACCGGGGTGAGATCTGCCCTGCCGCCTTCTTCAACAAACTCCGGCGTTTCGTTCTTGACGTGCGTGAAAGCAGCGCCTGGCATAGCCGTGCCGATGAACATCCGGCTTGACGATCAGATGTGCTCCCGGGAGGAGCGGGCGATGATCACGTGACCTTTCCGCGACCATGGCGCGCGCCCGCCCGTGGCCCCAGACTGGTGCCTGTCACGGGAGGCAGTCATGATCGCAGACACCGGATCGTCCAGCACCGCGACCCGCGAACGGCGCACCGAACTCGACGCCATGCGCGCTCTCGTGGTCGTCGGGCTGGTGTTCTTCCACGCGTCACTGGTGTTCGACTCGCGCGACGACTTCTACGTCAAGAACGCGGAGACGACCGACATCACGTTCATCATCGCGGCGCTCTGCGTGATCTGGGCGATGCCGCTGCTCTTCCTCATCGCCGGGCTGGGAGCGTGGCACTCCCTGCGCCGCCGGGGGCCCGGCGGGTTCGCCGTGGAACGATTAGCGCGGCTGGGCGTGCCGCTGCTGTTCGCCCTGGTCACGATGTTGCCGGTGCCTCAGTGGCTGCGGCTGCGGGCCGACCCCGGCTATCACGAGTCCTACCTGGAGTTCCTACCGAAGTTCTTCGCCGTGCGGCCGGATCCGGGCGACTTCCCGTTCCTCGTGGAGGGGGCATACTTCGAGACCGGACACCTGTGGTTCGTGGTGCTGCTGCTGACCTTCTCGCTCGTGCTCGCACCGCTGGTGCGGTGGGTGCCGCGTGGCTGGGCGCTGCGCTCGCGCGAACGCCTGGTCGCGTTCTCCCAGCCGCGTGGCGCGATCCTGCTGCTCGGCCTGCCGATCGCGGCGATCTGCGCGATCGCCGGCCTCGAGGAGGCGTTCGGCGGCTGGGACCGCTGGGCGTACCTGGTGTTCTTCCTGTACGGCTTCCTGCTCGTGACCGATCCCGTCTTCCGCGCGGCGATGCGGCGCAACCGGCGGATCGCGGCCGTCGTGGGCGCCCTGCTGATGGTGGTGGGGGTGCCGGGCTTCATCATCGCGGGCGACGCCCCCGGCGCGGACGCGTTCACGGACCTGACCCCGCTCGCGGTCGGGATGCGCACGTTGTACGGGCTGGCCGGATGGTGCTGGCTGGTCGCGATCCTCGGCGCCCTCGATCGCCCGCGCCCCGCCCCGGCACCCGCCGGGCCGCCGAACGGGCTCCCGGCCCACGTGCCCGCCCACGTGCCCGCCTATCTGGCCGCCGCCGTGCTGCCGCTCTACATCCTGCACCAGCCGATCGTCGTGGCCGTGGCCTTCTTCGTGGTCGGCTGGCAGGCGCCGATCCTGGTCGAGTACGTGGTGATCGTGGCCTTGTCGCTGGTGCTGACGGTCGCCGTCTACGACGTGCTGGTGCGCAGGACGCGGGTGACCAGGTTCCTGTTCGGGATGCGGGAGCCTACGCGACGGTGAGGACGACCGGGCCGTCGCCGGTGATGGCGACGGTGTGCTCGACGTGCACGCTCCTGCTGCCGTCGCCCGAGCACACCGACCACCCGTCGTCGGCCATGTAGTAGGCGTCACCGCCGCCGGCCATCAGGCTCGGCTCGATCGCGATGACCAGGCCGGGCCGCAGCCGCAGGCCACGGCCCCTGCGCGCCTCGTTGGGCACGAACGGCGACTCGTGCATGGCCCGCCCGATGCCGTGGCCGCCGAAGTCGTTCTGCATTCCGTAGCCGGCCCCGCGCCCGACCGTGGACATGGCGTGCCCGATGTCGCCCATCCTGCCGCCGGGCAGGGCCGCCTCGATGCCCGCGGCCAGCGTCTCCTCGGCGACCTTGATCAGCTTGAGGTCTTCCTCGCGGGCGTGCCCGACCGTGAAGCTGACGGTGCCGTCGGCGTGCCAGCCGTCGATGTACGCGCCGCAGTCGACGCTGATCAGGTCGCCGTCCCGCAGCCGGTACGACGTCGGCAGGCCGTGCAGCATCACCCCGTTGACCGAGGTGCAGATCACCCCTGGGTATGGCGTCGCGCCGAACGAAGGGTGATAGCCGAGGAACGATCCCCCCGCGCCGGCCTCCTCGATGACGGTCCTGGCCACCTCGTCGAGCTGCTTCAGCGTCACCCCGATGCCGGCCCGCTCCCGCACCGCCGCGTGGACGCCGGCGACGACCTTGCCCGCCTCCCGCATCGCGGCTATCTCTCCGGCTGACTTGAGCTCGATCACAACGCCTCCTCGTCGATAACTATACCGGTATTATTATCACAGCCGCTCGCGCCGAGTACGTATCCGGGCGAAGGAGGTGGTTGAGCGCATGACGGTGCCGTCGTCGTGCGTCCGCCGCAATCCGGCGAACATCCGGGTCCTGGACGCCTCGGCCCCCCACCCGCGGAATCCGTACGACCTGCTCCCTTTCCGACATGGCCCGCGATCACGCATGGGAATCGCCTTTCCCGTCACTCGGAAAAAGGCCCGCAGGCCGCGGGGCTTGAGGACCCGGTGGCCCTCGGCGATGGCCCGAAACGGGGTCGGTCGAGCAAATGCGGGACGAACCCCTGGGTCACGACGCCGGAAAAGGCAGAACATATGCGGATCCGTCACGCATCGCCATGCCGCAGCCCGCTCGCGCGCCACTCAACCGGGCCATCCGAGCGTCAGATCGTGATGACGACTTTCCCTCTGGCGTGCCCCTGTTCGAGATAGCCGACGGCCTCGGGAACCTCGCTCAACGGGTAGGTCCGGTCGATGACGGGGGCGATTTCCTGCGATTCGAGCAATCGGCGCAGGAGGACGAGGTCGTCGCCGTTCTCCTTCATCAGGAGTGAGACCAGCTTCTGGCGTACGAACAGGGACAACACGAGAAGCCGGACTATACGGCCCATGACCCCGATCCAGGGGCCGCCCGAGCCGCTGTTGTGCACGAAGGTACCGCGCGGAGTGAGTACGCGCCTGCAGGCAGATAACGAGTGATTCGCAATATTGTCGAGAATGAGGTCATATTTCCCCGCGCTTCGCGTGAAATCCACCTTGGTGTAGTCGATGACGTGGTCGGCGCCGATCGACCGGACCAGATCCAGGTTGCGCCCGCTGCACACGGCCGTCACCTCGGCCCCGAAAACCTTGGCGAGTTGCACCGCGAACGTCCCCACCCCGCCGGAGGCGCCGTTCACCAGCACCCTGCGCCCGCCGACCTGCGTTTTGTCGCGGATGCCCTGTAACGCGGTCAGGGCCGCCGTGGGCACCGCCGCCGCCTCCTCGTACGTCAGTCCGGCCGGTTTCCGCGCCACCAGCCCGCCCTCGGGCACGGTGACGTATTCGGCGAACGCCCCCTTGCACACGCCGTACACCTCGTCGCCGGGCTGGAACCGGGTGACGTTCTTGCCCACCGCTTCGACCTGCCCCGCCAGGTCGAAGCCGAGCACGTGCGCCTTGGGCCGGGTCAGCCCGGCCATGGCACGGAAGACGTACGGCGAGCCTCGCATGAAGTGCCAGTCACCTGGGTTGACCGAGGCCGCGCGCACGCGGATGAGCACCCCGTCGTCGCCGGCCTCCGGCTTGCCGACCTCCTGGAGCTCGAGCACGTCGGGCGCGCCGTAGGCGCGATAGCGGATGGCCTTCATGGATCTCCTTGATTTTTCACGTGTAAGATATCTCTTACACGTGAAAATAACACTCCCTGAGTCTGCGCACAATGCGCGGTTTGTGAACGTCCGCCGCCACGACGCACGGTTCGCGTCAGACAGCCAACGCGGCGGTCAGCACCCCGGGCACAGGCCGAGGCGCGGTCGGCTGGGCAAGGCGCGGTCGGTGGAGCCGGGTGCTGGGCGCGGCGGTCAGCGGAGCGCGGTGCTGGGCGCGCGGCCGGTCAGCACCCCGGGTACAGCCCGAGCGGGGCGGGCGGTGGCAGCGGGTCGGCGCCTTCGGCGGAGTCGGCGGG
>NZ_SMKP01000019.1:0-85259 GCF_004349015.1 Nonomuraea diastatica | reverse complement strand
AAGAGACAGCACCCATGCTGTCCCGCCCAGAACCACGATGTCCATCCCGCCACCCAAGCACCGCGAGTGCCGGGAGCCCAGGAGGGTTCACCGACAGCGGATCCCGTTCGCTGTCAGCGCATGGAATGCGCGCCTGGTAGCCCGACGGGCGCACCAGCCCCCGTCTCGTATGCGTAGACGGCGGCCTGGGTGCGGTCGCGCTGTTCGTGGTCGCGTCCGGCCGCCCGGCGGTGCGGCGGGTCGCCTCGATGCCGCCCAGTTCGGGCATCCGCACGTCCATGAGCACCACAACGCCACCGCGTCGGCGTGCACGGGCCTCGGGACGGCCGTCCGGCCCGGGTGGATCATCCAGGGAAAGGTCAGGCTCTGCGGAAGATGGGTCATTCCCGTTCGCGCGCCGATGACCATGACAGCGATCGACGCCCGCCAGGCGGGCAGTGGGCGGGACATCGCCGGCACGAGGATCGCCGCCTGGACCATGGCGAGCAGCGGAACCGTCGGGTCGACGCCCTCTACCCCGGGGAACAGGCCCATGACCAGCGCGTAGAGGCTGACCAGGGCGTGCGGGAGGCGTCCCCGGTCAGGATGATCCAGCATGCAGGCGCTCCGCAACCGGCTCCGCGCGCGGCCGTCCCCGCTCGTGACCGTGGAACGCCGCGCAGCACACCAGCAGCGCCACCGCGAACACCGGCAGCCAGGCCACCCGGGCGAGCACCCAGTCCAGCCCGTCGGGGACGGTGTGCAGCCCGCTCAACGGCGTCGAGCCCGCGGCGAACAGGGCGACCGAGGCGACCGCGATCATCGCGGTCTGGTGCCACAGGAAGATCGTCATCGCCGCCAGGTTCGCCAGCGCCACCGCGGCCCAGGCAACGGGACGTCGCAGCAGCCGCCGCAGCGGGCCGAGCAGCAGCAGGGCCGCGCCGCTCTGGGCGATTCCGAAGGTGACGGCGGCCAGTGAGGGCGGGTCGAGGTTGGACAGTGGCGCCCCCGGCACGCCGACCATGGCGGCGGGGTACCCGCCCCAGCCGACGAGCGCGACGGCGGCGGCCCCGCCGCCGAGCAGCAGCCCCCACCCGGTCGCGCGCCCCTTCAGGCGGCCGCGGGCCCAGGCAGCCCCGAGGCAGTACGGCACCAGCCACCCTGCCGCCACGTTGACCCACCAGAGCGAGCCGCCCACGAGCCCGCCCGGCAGGCCCTCCGCGAGGCCGCCGAACCTGACCAGGTCGGCGCACGCCACCACGGCGAACGGCCAGGCCGGGTGCAGCCTCGACACCAGCGGGGTCGCCGCGGTCAGCGCCGCGAACACCAGCAGGAACCACATCGGCGCCAGCACGAGCTTGACCAGCGCCTGTACGCTCTCCAGCCGCGCCCCTGCGGCCAGCATCACCAAGGCCGCCCCTGCCCACACCGCCAGCACGACCACCGCCGGCCGGAACAACCGGACCACCCGCCCGGCGAGCCATCGCGCGTACGGCACGCCCTCCGCACGGGCACGGAGGTGGGAACGTGTCCCCACCAGCCCGCCCACCAGGAAGAAGACCGCCAGAGTCTGGAACGCCCACGACAGCGGCGCGAGTTGCGGCATGTGCCGCAGCGGGCTGGCGACCCGCACGGACCCGCTCTCCACGACCAGCGCGGTCACCATCCAGTGCCCGGCCACCACGCCGAGGATGGCCAGGGCGCGCAGGGCGTCGAGAGTGCGGTCGCGGCCGGCCGGGGTCGCGGCGTCGATCCGCGCGGGGAGGTCACGCGTTCGCGCGGGTGGTGCGGGCACGATCCGCGCGATGAGGTCACGCATGGCTGCCGGCCTGCCCGGACACGATCCGCGCGATGCTTGCCAGCGCCGTGGAACCGGGCGCCAGGTAGTCGCTGTGCCCGCCGCCGCCCGCCGCGAAGATCCGGGCGCCGAACCGGGGAGAGACGGGGTCGGCGCCCAGCCCCACCGTGACGAACGGTAACGCGACCGACGCGTGCGGCAGGCCCGCGACCCAGTCTCCCGCCGTGCGCCCCGCCCACACCGTGGCCGGGGTACGCAGCGCGGCGGCATCTTGCACGCCCGCGCCGGGGCTGCCGGTCATGACGATGCCGGCGACCTCCAGCCCCGGAGCGGCCAGGCCGCACACCGTGGAGCCGTAGGAGTGGCACACGAGCGTGACCCGGGCGCCCGGCCTGGCCGCGCGCAACTCCCGTACGAAGGCGCGCAGGCGGGGAGCGGCCTCGGCGGCGCGGTGGGGGGTCACCGCCTGGAGGCTCACGCTGCTCGGCGTGGGGTAGCCGAGCCAGGCGACCACCGCTGACCGGTCGCCGAGCGCGTCATGGAGGCGCAGCGAGCCGCCGCGCACCATCCCGTACCTGTCGAGGTCGATGCCGGCGCCCGGGACCATCACGGCGATCCGCTCGGCGGAGGCCAGGTTGCCGAAGACCTCCACGGTCCGGCCGCCGTCCCGGCCGTCGAAGGACAGGAACCGCCGGGCGGGATCGGCCATCTCCCGCAACCTGGCGGCCCGCCAGCGGTGGCCGTGCCGGGCCGCTGTCCGTTCTGCGGCCAGGATCTCCGCGCGGGCGGCCGCGTACCGCCCGGCGAGCCCGGACGGGGTCGCGGCGGACAGCGGCGCCACCGGGGCGGGCGCGGGTGCCGGAACCGCCCCCGGGCGGGTCACGCCGCTGATCGGCCCCGCCACCGAAGCGGTGACGAGCGTGGTGAGCAGGACGCGGCGCAGGCTGCCTCGCCGGCGGGTCGCCATGGGCGGTGATCCTTCCGTGCCGGAGACGTACTCGGGCCTCGAAGGTATGGATCACCGCGGGTAGCCGGCGTCCCGCTGTGGGGTGCACCTCCGGCGTAGCTCTGACGTATGACGGGGTGCAGACGCCGCGCGCGTGACGGTCAGCGCGACGGTGACAGCAGGGGCCGCTCCTTGCTCGGGACGCTCTGGCGGGTGGTGCCGTCCGGAAGGGTCTCCTCGAACGCGAACGGGAGCCCTGCCGCGATGGACGGGTGCGCGTTGTCCATGAGCTGGAAGTGCAGATGTGGCTCGCTGGAGTTGCCCGAGTTGCCGCACTGCCCGATCAGCTGCCCGGCCTCGACCCGCTCACCCTTGCGAACCAGGACCGAGCCGCGCTTGAGGTGGGCGAACGCGGCGTACACGCCGTCGCCGAGGTCGAGGATGACGTGGTTGCCGAGCACGCCGCTCGGGCCCGCCAGCTCGCGCGCGAAACCCTCGGCCATGGCGTAGACCAGCGCGGGCCAGGAGTTGCGGCTCAGGTGGTCGCGCCAGAAGTCCCGGGCGCGGACGACGGTGCCGGCGGCCGGGGCGTAGATCGGGCGGCCGAAGCCGGGGAACGTCTCGGGGCGGCTCATCACCGGCGCGCGCACCACGGCCTTCCACTCGGTGTTCTCGTCCGGCCAGTTCACCAGGTCCACCGCGTACGTCTGGCCGTAGGCGTGCAGGCCGTGGCTGGGCACCTTGTCGGCCGGGCTGTTGACCGCCAGCCAGCGTCCCTGCACGGGGCTGGCGACCGGGATCGGCCGGCGCTCGACGGAGCCCGTACGCAGGAAGATCGAGGCGAAGCCGGACAGGAACAGCACCAGGCCCACCACGCTGAGCCAGGAGACGCGGTGGACGACCTCGCCGATCGCCAGGAGAAAACCGATGATGATCACCGGGATACGGATCCGGGCGAGGATGATGGGGAACATGACGTCCTCTCGGTGGGGGGATCACCTCTGTGCCGCCGCGCGGGCGACGGCATGAGGATCTACCCACGTCGAGGGCACACAGTCGTGCGGGCCTACGGCGCCCGTCTGATGGCGGGCCCGGGATGGTGGGACCCGATGGCGGGACCCGATATGGGGACCGGATGGCGGGGGCCGAGTGGCGAAACTTGCCGGGACCTTGCCGGACCCCTTGCGGGAAACGCCGCGCCGGCCGCGCAGGACCACGGTGGAATGGGCGGTGTCGTGGTACGCGGGGAAGGCGAGGTGGCGGTATGGCCGGAGTGCTCGATCGGGTCCGCGCCGGCCGGGAGTCCGCCGGCCTGGCGCTGGTGGCCGACGCCGGCGCCGTGGTCGAGGCCGCGGCCGCCATGGCCGCGCGGTTCCGGCGGGGGAGCCGGCTGCTGACCTTCGGCCGGGGTGCGGCGGCGGCCGACGCGGCGCACGTGGCGGTGGAGTTCAGCCACCCGGTGATCGTCGGCAAGCCCGCGCTTCCCGCGCTCTGCCTGGGCGGCGAGCCCGGCCTGCTGCCGGTGCTGGGACGGCCGGGTGACATCGCCGTGGGCGTGCGCCCGGCCGCCGGCGACTTCGCCGCCGCTCGTGAGCTGGGCATGCTGACCGTCGCCCTGGTGCCAGGGGCGACCTGTGACACACGCGCGACGGCGGCGGGCACGACGGTGGGGTGTGTGACGGCGGGCGACTCGGTGGCGTGCATGGCGGCGGGCGCGGCGCTGGGGGGCGTGGCGGCGGGCGCGGTGGCAGGTGTCGCGGCCGATCATGTGCTGGCCGCGCACAGCGATGATGCGCTGATCGTGCGGGAGATCCACATCACGGTGTACCACCTGTTGTGGGAGCTGGCGCACGTGTTCCTGGAGCCAGAGGAGGGCACGTGACCGGTGTCGGCGGCGACCAGGCGGCGCCGTCCTGCGACTCGTGCGTGACGTGCGGCGACGTCGCCGTACGCGTGCGCGTCGCCGGTCTGCTGCCCGAAGGGCTGGCACTGGCCGCCACCGGCGCGGGCACGGAGGAGATCAGCGTGGCGCTGGTCGAGGCGCGCGTCGGCGACACCGTGCTGGTGCACGCGGGCGAGGCGATCGCCGTGGTGGAGAGGGCAGGCGCATGACCGAGACGATGTACCCGTTCCTGCGGCGCGACCCGCTGGACGTGCGGGCGTCCACCGAGGAGAAGGCCCGCGAGAGCCTGGAGCTGCGGCGGCGGGTGCTCGACGAGCTGATGGCGCCGCTGGCGGTGGCTGCGGCGGAGATGGCGGCCGCGTTCCGCGACGGCCGGCGGCTGTTCGCCTTCGGCAACGGCGGCAGCAGCACGGACGCGCAGTCGGTGGCCGATCTCTGCACCGCGCGCGGTCTGCCGGCGGTGTCGCTGACCGGCGACGCGGCGCTCGTGACGGCGCTGGGTAACGACGTCGGGTTCGACGTGGTGTTCGCCCGCCAGCTCGCCGCGCTTGGCGGCCCCGGCGACATCGCCTGCGCGCTGTCGACCAGCGGCGGCTCGGCGAACGTGCTGCGCGGCCTGGCCCAGGCCAGGAGCCAGGGCATGATGACCATCGGCTTCACCGGCGCGGGAGGCGGGCGCATGGCAGAGGAACGGCTGGCCGAGCACCTGTTCGCCATCCCGTCGTCGTCGGTGCACCGGATCCAGGAGGCGCAGGCGACGCTCTACCACGTGCTGGCCGAGCTGGTTTCAGCAGATGCGCGGTAGCGGATCGCCCACCAGCACGTCGACCACCCGGGTGCCGCCGAAGGCGGTGCGCAGCAACACCAGCCCCGGCGGGTCGGCGGCGACCGTCCCGACGATCGCGGCCTCGGCGCCCAGCGGGTGGGCGCGCAGCGTGTCGAGGGCCTCCACGGCGTGCTCGCCGTCGACCACGGCCACGAAGCGGCCCTCGCAGGCGACGTAGAGAGGGTCGAGGCCGAGCAGCTCGCACACTCCGGTCACTTCGGGGCGTACGGGGACCTGGTCCTCCTGCAGCACCACGGCCACCTCGGACGCGCGGGCCACCTCGTTGAGCACCGTGGCCACCCCGCCCCGGGTGGCGTCCCGCAGGGTCCTGACGTGCCTCGGCAGCGCCTTGATCAGCTCGGCGACGATGCCGTGCAGCGGCGCGGTGTCGGACGTGATCGCCGCCTCGATGCCGAAGTCGTCCCTGGCCAGCATGATGGCGGCGCCGTGCGCGCCGATCGGGCCCGACACGATGACCGCGTCCCCCGGCCGCGCGCCCGAGGCCGACAGCGTGACGGGCTGCTCGACCACGCCGACCCCGGCCGTGGTGATGTAGCAGCCGTCGGCCTTGCCGCGCTGGACGACCTTGGTGTCACCGGTGACGATCGTCACCTGCGCCTCCGCCGCGGCCGCCGCCATCGAGGAGGTGATGCGCCGCAGGTCGGCGACGGGGAAACCCTCCTCAAGGATGAAGCCCGCCGACAGGTGGACCGGGCGGGCCCCGCACATGGCCACATCGTTCACGGTGCCGTTGACGGCCAGGTCGCCGATGTCTCCGCCGGGGAAGAACAGTGGCGAGACCACGTACGAGTCCGTGGTGAAGGCCACGGGACCGTCCCCGAGCCGCACGAGCGCGCCGTCCTCCAGAGGGGCGAGCATCGGGTTGCGGAACGCCTCCAGGAAGACGGCCTCGATCAGGGTCTGGGTGGCCTTGCCCCCGGCGCCGTGGGCGAGCGTGATGCGCTCCTCCCTGACGACGGGCTTGCGCCGCCGCATCCGCTCGATGCGGTCGAGCACTTGCTGCTCGCGGGTCACGGCTGGCTCGCCTCCCTCGGCTCGCGCGCCGCCGCGCTGATCTGCTCGCGGCTGAACCGCCCGAAGTTGTAGTACGCGGCACACGCGCCCTCGGAGGAGACCATGCACGTCCCGATCGGCGTCTCCGGGGTGCAGGCGGTGCCGAACACCTTGCACTCCCACGGCTTGAGCACGCCTTTGAGCACCTCACCGCACTGGCACGACCTGGGGTCGGCGACACGGAGTCCGGGCAGGTCGAAGACCCGCTCGGCGTCGAAGGCGGCGTACTCGTCGGCCATGGCGAGGGCGGAGTGGGCGATGAAGCCGAGCCCGCGCCACTCGAAGTGCGGCCGCAGCCGCATGACCTGGCTCATGGCCGACAGCGCGATGCGGTTGCCGTCCCAGGGCACCACGCGGGCGTACTGGTTCTCCACCTCGCAACGGCCCTCGGCGAGCTGCCCGAGCAGCATGTGCACCGAGGCGAGGATGTCGAGCGGCTCGAAGCCGGCCACCACCAGCGGCTTGCGGTAGTCGCGGGCGATGAACGCGTACGGCCGGCAGCCGATCACCGCCGAGACGTGACCGGGGCCGATGAACCCGTCGAGGCGCAGGTCAGGAGAGTCGAGAATGGCCTTGATCGCCGGGATGATCATGACGTGGTTGCAGAAGACGGAGAAGTTGCCGAGACCCTCGGCCGCGGCCCGCAGCACGGTCATGGCGGTGGAGGGCGCGGTGGTCTCGAAGCCGATGGCCATGAACACGACCCGCCGGTCCGGGTTGGCCCGCGCGATCTTCAGCGCGTCCAGCGGGGAGTACACCATCCGGATGTCCGCCCCCGCGGCCTTGGCGTCCAGGAACGAACCCGACCCGCCCGGCACGCGCATCATGTCGCCGAACGACGTCATGATCACGTCCGGCCGGCGGGCGATGTGGATGGCGTCGTCCACCCGGCCCATCGGGATCACGCAGACCGGGCAGCCGGGGCCGTGCACGAGGTTCACCTCGGACGGCAGGTGATCCTCCAGGCCGTGCTTGTAGATGGTGTGGGTGTGCCCGCCGCACACCTCCATGAACGTGTACCGGCGTCCTGGCCGGCAGCTCCCGGCGATCCGCTCGGCCAGCGCCCGCGCCCGGCCCGCGTCGCGGTACTCATCGACGAACCGCATCGGTCCCCTCCGGTCCTCCCTGCTCACACCTCACGCGATGTCCGAGCCGCGCAGCGCGTCGAGCTCGTCCGCGTACGGCTGCCCGAGCCCCTGGAGGTAGTCGAACACCGCCTGCGCCTCCCGCTCGGAGATCTTCGACAGCGCGAACCCGACGTGCACGAGCACCCAGTCGCCGGGCCGCAGCCCCTCGTCGGCGAGCAGGCCGACGTTGACGCGCCGGCGCACGCCGCTCACGTCGACGACGGCCAGGTCCTCGTGCTCCTGGACGAACTCGACCAGCTCACCGGGGATGCCGAGACACATCGGCCGCCTCCTCGCCGAAGGTGACCGACTCCAGGACCAGCTCGTCGCCGCCGCTGAGATCGACGCCCTCGTCGCCGCACAGCGGGCAGGCCGCCAGCGGGTCGACCGACTCGGAGCGGCCGCCGCACGCGCGGCAGCCCACCGTCATCGGCGTGATGACCAGCTCCATCACGGCGTCCTGGACGCCGGTGCCGGACGCGGCGAGCGTGAAGGCCTGCCCGAAGGCGGCGTCCACGACGGCGTGGCGGGCGCCGACCCGTACCCGCGCGGCCGTGACCCGCCTGCCCGCCGCCCGCCGCTCGATCAGCTCGACCAGGCCCTCGCACATCCCGATCTCGTGCATGCCGCCTACATTCGTTTGATCTTCATGTATCGGTGGATCTCCGGCCATTGGTGGACGAAGATCGCCACCAGCCCGCCGAGCGCGAGCAGCTTCACCACGCGCTTCTTCCACATCTCACATCACCTCACCGTGGGAGCGGATCGCGGGAACCAGGCCCGGCGTTTTCCGCAATCATGTCCATAACCAGGGACTTCACGAGGCCGGCCGCCGCTCCGACCATGGCGCGCACCGGCTCGCTGAGCTCGAACAGCGCCTCGCCGGCGGTGACCGGCTCGCAGCAGACGACCCGCACCCGGGCGGGCAGGCGGCCCATCCGCCGGGCCAGCCGCAGGACGCTGACGGGATCCATGCCGTGTCCTTCCACGGGCCCTTCCGCGGGCGCCTCACCGTCGCCGGGCAGGTCGGGGTCGAGCACGGTGAGCGTGCCGGGGGCGTGGCCGCGTGGCGCCGCGTCCACGAAGATCACGGCCGTGTAGGCGCGCTGGAGCGCGTAGGCCAGGTCCATGCCGCGGATGCCGAAGTCGACGACGTCCGCTCCGGGGACGGCGGGCCCTTCGGCCAGGTGGCGGGCCACCTCGACGCCGAAGCCGTCGTCCCCGAGGAAGACGTTGCCGATGCCGGCGACCAAAATCCGGGCGCCGCCCGGCCGCCCCTCGTGCTCGCCCATCGGCTCGATCTCCTCGGCGGAGTAGAAGAACCGGTGCCCGGGCATCCTGGCCTCGCCCAGGTCGCGTCCGGGATCGTCGGCGAGCGTGACCGCGACGTGCAGGGCGCCCTCGTCGTCCTGCTCGACGCTCTCCACGACCGCCACCCGGCCGTCGAGGACGAGGTCGAAGACGTCGGTCCGGCTTCCCGGCCGCAGCCGGACCAGGCTGCCGGGGCCGACCGCCGTCCCGTCCACGATCACCGCGGCGGGGCCGCGCCCGGCCATCCGCGTCCAGAAGTCGTTCATTCCTGCGGCTCCGTCCTGCGCATGAGGCCGTGCAGGCGCACCAGGTCCTCTGGGGCGAGCGCGGTGCAGCGGTCGAGGATCGCGCGGGCGCGCGGGTCGCCGTCGCGGATCTCCTGCCGCTCCTGGTCGCTGAGCGCGAGCACGCTCAGCGTGAGCAGCTGGTCGATCTCGGTGTTGTCGAAGAGGTCGCCGGGGCTCTCAGGCGCGATCTCCGGGTGGTCGTACAGGATGATCGGCGAGGCCAGGACGGTGTGCCGGTCGCCGTGCGGTCCCGCGAGCACCGGCCAGGCGCCCTCGTTGCGGCACGCCTCGGCGTGTTCGCGCAGCTCCGGCGGCGGATCCATGAGCGAGACGAACCGGGCCCGCGGCCCGTGCAGCACGGTGTGCGCGGAGGCCAGCGTGCGGCGCAGCGCGTCGGCGCGGGTGCCCGGACCCCAGGGCGTGGTGTTGACCACCTCCACGGTGATCGTGAACAGGCCGGGCCGCAGCCGCCGGGCGCTCGCCTCGATCCGGCCGCGCAGCGCCTCCCAACTGCGCACCACCATCCCCGCCTGCCCGCCCGCCCCAGTAGGCGGCCCAGTAGACAGCCCAGTAGAAAGCCCAGCGGGCAGTTCGGTCGGCAGCCCGGTAGGCAGTTCGGTCGGCGGTCCGGTCGGCGGCTCGTGCAGCGGTTCGATCCGGCGTCCGGCGGGCAGGTCGATGGCCGTGACGGCCGGGCCGTGCACCAGCTCGTCCACGACGAGGCCGGGCATGGTCAGCTCGCGCTCCCGCGCCTCCTCCCCGGACCGGCGGCCGGGGCCGCCGGCGACCGGCTCGCGGGTGACGACGTGCAGGAACCGTACGCACACGTCGACGGTGTCGCCGGGCTCCGCTTCGACGAGGCATTCCGTACGCATCCGCCAGTGGTTGCCGTCGTGGGCCCGGCCGTACGCCTCCGGGTGCACGCCGCCGATCGTCCAGCGGTGCCGGTTCTTCAGCGACGACTCGCGGTACGGCCACAGCAGGTAGCCCTCGTAGAGCACGGCCTGGGCGATCTGGCGTACCTGGTCCGTCTGCGGGTGCATGCGCGGTCAGCCTCCGCTCGTTTCCAGTAGTGACCTGACCGTGTCGTCCCATCCGAGCAGGGTGTGCCGCACCCGGTGCGCGTACAGGCGGTCGAACGTGTCGTGCTCCAGCCGGATCCAGGCCGTGCGCGGGAAGTGGCGCTCCATGAGCTCCTTCCACGCCCGCACCGGCATGCGGTGGTCCGCTTCGGTGTCCCACGGCAGGCAGGCCGCCTGCAGGCGGCCGTCGTCGAGGTAGAAGACGGTGCCGGTGAACAGGAACCGCAGCGGGACCTCCCCGCCGGGCAGGCCGTGCAGGTAGGTGGCCGCGGCCACGTCGAAGTCGTAGGTGCACGGGACGGTGAGCGTCGCCGGGGCGCTGCCGGTGAAGGCGGGCACGTGGGTGACGGTCCGCGCCCACAGCAGGCTGGACACGTTGCGCCCCCACGTCTCGGGCGGGCCGAACAGCCCTTCGAGCCGCCTTCGCGCGTCCTCGTCGTAGTCGCGCTCGTCGGCGTCGATGCGTAGCTGCGTGGCCAGCGTGAGCGCGCGGACCGGCGCGTCGGCGTGCACGCGCAGCAGGAAGTCCAGGGCGGGCGCGGCGGCCGGAGCGGCCGGCTCGACGCCGTGGACCTCGATCCGCACGGCTGGTGCTGTCGGTGGCATCGTGATCAGGCGGGCGACAGGTTGGGCATGTCGGGGTCGATGGGATCGTGTTTGCGGGGATTGATGCCGGTCGAGCGCCGGGCCGTGGAGCGGCCGTCGGGCAGGTGACCCTCCTGCTTGTCGTGGTTGCCGCGGCTGTTGCCCTCCTTGACGCCCTTCACGTGCGAGGAGGCGTCGGGGTGCACGTCCGGGCGGCCCGTCCTGATCGGATGTTTCTTGCTCACGCTGGACTCCTGGTGTCGGTGGCCGGTACGGTGACGGACCGGTCGTCGAGGTCGGTGAAGAATCTGGCGACGTGCGCGCGCACGTCCTGGCCGCCGGTCAGCCCGCGCCAGCGGGCCCGGATCGTCCCGGCTAGCGCGTAACAGTCGTCCAGCGGCACGATCCACGCGCCGCGGTCGCGGTCGACGAGCAGGGCCTCCACGTCCTGGCGCAGCTCCGCGAGCACCGGGTTGTCCCGCACCAGCACGTCCCAGGCCGCCGGGTCGGCGGGCGCCCGCACCGCCCCCGCCGGGCTGGGGTAGAACTGGACGATCCCCCCGGAGGCCGAGTCGCGCACCAGGCACACCATGCGCACCGGGGCGCCCAGCCGCGCCCAGACCGGCTCGGGAAGGACGAAGCCGCTCAGCCGCCGGCGCTGGTCCGGCACCAGGACGTGGTGCCCGCCACCGGCCGCCACGTGGTCGAACAGCACCTGGCAGGCCCGGCACGCGCAGCGCAGCTCACGGGACGGCAACTCCAGCAGGTGGCGGTGCACGTCCGGCAGCGCCTCGCCGCACAGCTCGCACACCTGCGCCTGACGCGACGCCCCCCGCCCGCGCGCCTGCGCGGCGAGCCGGCGCAGCAGGCCGCTCACGGCGCCCGCGGGCCGGTGCGCACGGCCGGGCTCTCGGTTCACGGCGTTCGCGGGCCGGAGCGCGCGGCCAGGCTCTCGACCGGGATCAGCGGCGTCTCCTCGCGTTCGACCTCGATGTCGACGTGCTCGATCTCCGGGGCGGCGGCGCGTACCGCCTCCCGCAGGGCCGACGCCGCCGTGGCCGAAGAGCGGCAGCCGGCGGGCCGCACGCGCAGCCGTACCAGGTCGTCCTCGACGGCGAGCAACTCGGCTGAGCCGCTGATCGCCGCCTCCACGCGGGCCCGCACGTCCAGCGGATGCAGGTCGTGCAGCAGCAGGAGCGGCGCGACCGACTCGTCGGCGGCCAGCCGCGCCGCCTGCTCGTCCTCCAGGATCGCCATGACACGCGCCAGGCCCTCGCCGTACAGGCCGAGCAGCTCCTTGACGAGCTCGACCGCGTCAGGGCCGGCCCCGTCGAGCATGACCTCGATCCTCGCGATGCGATCGTCCATCCGCCCGCCCCTAACCGGAGAGACTCGCGCCGAAGGTGGGGGAGTGCACCTGTTTGAGCTCCTTGCCGCCGCCCAGGTACATGTGCACACCGCACGGCAGGCAGGGGTCGAAGCTGCGCACCGTACGCATGATGTCGATGCCCTTGAACGCGTCGGGCCCGTTCTCCTCGAAGATCGGCAACCCCTGCACGGCGTCCTCGTACGGTCCCGGCGTGCCGTACATGTCGCGCGGGCTGGCGTTCCACGGCGTCGGCGGGTACGGATGGTAGTTGGCGATCTTGCCGTCACGGATCACCATGTGGTGCGACAGCACGCCGCGCACCGCCTCGTGGAAGCCGCAGCCGATCGCGTCGTCCGGCACGTCGAAGTCGGTGAACACCTGCGTGCGGCCGGCCCGCACCTCGCCCAGCGCCTGCTCGAGGAAGTGCACCGCCATCGCCGCCGCGTACGCGACGAAGTACGCGCGGGCCCGGTTGCGTTCGATGGTGTTGGCCCAGCGCGGCACCTTCCACTCCAGCCGCATCTCCGGCAGGGAGCCGCTCTTGGGCAGATTGATCTCCACGCTCCGGCCCGTGGCGCGCACCGTGCCGGTGTCGACCAGGCCCGCGAGCGCCGTCGACCACAGCCGCGCCAGCGGGCCGCCGCCGGTGTCGAGCGCCAGGTGGTCGCCGGTGCGCTGGTCGTACCAGCGCGGGCTCATCACCCAGCTGTAGTTGCCGTGCTCAAGGTCGCGTTTCTGCGGCTTGGGCAGCGTCGTCTGGTTCCACGGGTGGCGCTGGTCCACCGGGTTGCCGAGCGGGTCGTGGGTGACGAACGTCTCCTCGGACTGCCAGTCGTCGTAATAGGAGCTGCCCAGCAGGATCCGGATGCCGAGGTTGATGTCCACCAGGTTGGTGGTCAGCAACTCGCCGTCCAGGACGATGCCCGGCGTGACGAACATCTTCCTGCCCCACGCGTTCATGGTCCGGTAGTCGTAGTCGACCACCGACGGATCCTGGAAGGAGCCCCAGCAGCCGAGCATCACCCGCCGGCGGCCGACCTCCTCGTAGCCGGGCAGCGCCTCGTAGAAGAAGTCGAACAGGTCGTCGTTCATCGGGACGGCCTTCTTCACGAAGTCGAGCACCCGCAGCAGCCGCACCAGGTAGTCGGTGAACACCTGGGGTGTCGCCACCGTGCCCACGCCGCCCGGGTAGAGCGTCGACGGGTGCACGTGCCGGCCCTCCATCAGGCAGCACATCTCCCTGGTCACCCTGCTGACCTGCAGCGCCTCCTTGTAGACCGCGCCGCTGAACGGGTTGAACGCGCGCATGATGTCGGCGATCGTCCGGAATCCGTGCACTCCGGCGTTCGGCGCCTCCGCGGTCTCCGCCCGGCGCAGCAGGCTGGGGTTGGTCTCCTTGACCATCTGCTCGCAGTAGTCGACGAAGACCAGGTTGTCCTGGAAGAGGGTGTGGTCGAACATGTACTCGGCGGCTTCGCCCAGGTTGATGATCCAGTCCGCCAGCGGCGGCGGCTTGACGCCGTACGCCATGTTCTGGGCGTAGATCGAGCAGACCGCGTGGTTGTCACCGCAGATGCCGCAGATCCGGCTCGTGATGAAGTGCGCGTCGCGCGGATCCTTGCCCTTCATGAACACGCTGTAGCCGCGGAACAACGACGAGGTGCTCTTGCACTCGACGACCTCGCGATTCTTGAAGTCGATCTTGGTGTAGACGCCCAGGTTGCCGATGATCCTGGTGATAGGGTCCCATGACATCTCCACCAGCTCACGGGACTCTTCCGCTTGCTGCCTGGCGCCCGTCGTACGGGTTGTCACCTCGCCACTCTCCCTCTAGCCGTTTCCCCAGCGTGGGTCGTACCCGCTCGTCAGCCTGCGGCGGTTGTGACGCCACTTCGGTTCCTTGTTGGCCGTGTTGTTCGTGATCGAGCGCATCTTGCGGATCAGCGAGCCGTACGCGCCGCTGAGTGCCGCCGACACCGATCCGCCGGGGGGTTCGTCCATGAACGGCATGAACTTGTCGGGGAAACCGGGCATGGTGCAGGCGATGCAGATGCCGCCCACGTTGGGGCAGCCGCCGACGCCGTCCATCCAGCCGCGCTTGGTGACGTTGCAGTTGACCACCGGGCCCCAGCAGCCGACGCGCACCAGGCACTTGGGAGAGTTGTAGTCGTGGGCGAAGTCGCCCTGCTCGTAATAGCCGCCCCGGTCGCAGCCCTCGTGCACGGTCTTGCCGAACAACCAGGTGGGCCGGAGCATCTCGTCGAGCGGGATGGTGGGGGCCATCCCCGCCGCCTGGTAGAGCAGCCAGGTCAGGGTCTCCATGAAGTTGTCCGGCTGCACGGGGCAGCCGGGCACGTTGACGATGGGCAGGCCGCCGGCCGAGCGGAAGTCCTTGCCGAGGTAGTCGGCCAGCCCCATGCAGCCGGTCGGGTTGCCGGCCATGGCGTGGATGCCGCCGTACGTGGCGCAGGTGCCGATGGCGACGACGGCCCAGGCCTTGGGAGCCAGCCGGTCGATCCACTCGTTCACCGTGATGGGCTCGCCGGTGGCCGGGTCGTTGCCCATGGACGTCCAGTAGCCGTCGCCGTTGATCTTCTCGTTGGGGATCGACCCCTCGACCACGAGGATGAACGGTCCGAGCTCGTCGTGATGGGCCTGGTGGAAGGCGGCCATGAAGGCGTCGCCCACCTCGGTCGCCAGGACCTTGTTGTGCAGGTGCACCTTGGGCAGCCCCGGCACGAGCCCCAGCAGGACGTCCTCCAGGCTCGGCAGGGACGCCGCGGTGACGGAGACGGTGTCGCCGTCGCAGCTCATCCCCTCCGAGGTCCACAGGATGTGAAGCTCGTCCAGGCCTGCCGGCGTCTGCGTGGTCGTCATGGCCCAAGCCCCTTTCGTGGCCGGATGCAGAGGCTCGGATCCGGTTGCCGCGGTGTGCCCGACCGGTAGCTCTACGTAGCGGACATACCGCCCCGATCGCCTGCCGAAACCTCGCTGACCTGCGCGGAGGCAGAATGTGCCCGGCCGGCCGCGTTTCCGCACGCCGAGATAGGTGAAGATCCTGCGGACGACTTCCGGGGCGGCCGAGAGGCTGGAGTTCCTGGGAATCCGACGCGTCAGAGGAGGGTACGGCGAGCTCTTCAACAGCGCCACCGGGCCGTGGTTTCAGGGCCTGCGCGGCCACATCTCCAACGGCGACGCCGCCGCGCTGACCAAGGCGCAGCAGGCCATCCAGAAGACCATTGACGAGGCGCGGTGACGATGGCGGACACGGCGATCACCACCGCGCCGGACTGATCAACGGAGCCCGCGGGGCGCTGACCCCTAGCCATGAGGACGTTCATGACACACGCCCGCCAGAGCGAACTTCCCCTCGGGCCATCCGCCCCGCCGGCTGGCTGCGCGACCAGCTCCTGCTGCAGGCCGAGGGCCAGACCGGGATGCTGGAGGAGATCTGGCCCGACGTGGGACCGGACAGCGGCTGGCTCGGCGGCGAGGGCGAGTCGTGGGAGCGGGGCCGTACTATCTCGGCGGCCTGGTGCCGCTGGCCTACACGCTCGGCTCGACCGAGTTGCAGGCCAAGGCGCGGAAGTGGATCGAGGCCATCCTCGGCGGCCAGCGTGCCGACGGGCAGTTCGGGCCCGAGCGCGACCTGGACTGGTGGCCGCGCATGGTGGCGCTCAAGGTGCTCACCCAGCACGCCGACGCGACCGGCGACGAGCGGGTGGCCCCGTTCCTGCGCCGGTATTTCGAGCACCAGCGTGCGGCGCTGCCCGGACGGCCGCTGAGCGGCTGGGGCGGGCGCGGGGGGCAGAGAACGTGTTGTCGATCATGTGGCTGCACGACCGCACGGGCGACGAGTGGCTGGGCGGGCGCGATCCCCATCACGGGGCGGAGACCTGCCAGGTGGTCGAGCTGATGTTCACGCTGGAGCAACCGGCGCGGATCTTCGGCGAGGGGCGGCACGGCGACCTGCTCGAACAGGTCACGTTCAACCTGCTGGCGGCGAGCAACGACCCGCGGATGCTGGCGCACCAGTATCATCAGCAGGCCAACCAGGTGCTCGTCTCGTTCGCCGCGCGTGACTGGAGCTTCAGCGGGCCCGACGCCAACGTCTTCGGCCTGGAGCCGCATTTCGGCTGCTGCACCGCCAACCTCCACCAGGGCTGGCCCAAGTTCGTGCGCTCGCTCTGGATGCGGGCGGGCGACCGCTTCAACGCCGTCGCGTACGCGCCGTGCCGGGTCTCCTCCGAGGTCGGCGGGAAGGCGATCACGCTCGACGTGGTCACCGACTATCCGTTCGGCGAGATCTGGCGACCGGTCCCCGGCCACCACGGCCCGGCCGAATGGGAGATCACCCCGCGGACCATGTGGAACTGCGGCGTGTCGCTCGACGCCCCCGAGTCCTGGCGCGTCGAACGACGGCCCGTCTCCCCGGTGCCCTTCGCCGCGGACGCCGCCCCCGTCGTGGTGCACGCGCAGGGCGCGATCCTGCGCGAGTGGAAACTCCCGACGGGTCGGCCGCCCGCCGCCGGTCAGCCCTGCACCCACCGGCATGCCGGTGCTGCCGATGCCTCTGCTCCCGTACGGCTCGGCCCGCCTGCGGGTGGCCGAGCTGCCGGTGATCTCCATCGCGGAGGGCGCGGCAGGCGAGTAGAGGGCGGCCGCCCCCGGCTATCGGAAGAGGTCGCGGGCGGCGGCGACGGCTGCCTGACCGAGGCTGATGCCGCCGTCGCCGGCCGGAACGCGCGCATGGGTGAGCACCCGGAACCCGGCGCACTCCAGCCGCTCCACCGTGCGCTCCGCCAGCAGCACGTTGTGGAAGACGCCACCGGACAACGCCACCGTCGTCAGCCCTGTCTCCTCGCGCAGCGCCATGCAGCAGCGCACGATGAGCTCGCGGACGCCGTTGTGGAAGCGGGCGGACACGACCGGCGGGCCGGCGCCCCTGGTCAGGTCCTCCAGCGCCGCCCGCACCAGGTCCGCGCCGGCGACCACGAGCACCCCGTCGTGCCGCGCGACGCCCGCCGGGTAGGCGCCCCGTTCCGCGGTGTCGGCGAGCTGCTCCAGCTCGATCGCGGCCTGCCCCTCGTACGTGATCGTGTCGCGCACGCCTGCCAGCGCCGCCACGGCGTCGAACAGGCGCCCGGCGCTCGAGGTCGGCGGCGCCGCCGACCCGCCGCGCCGAGCCAGCGCGGTCACGCTCTCCCACCGGGCCCCGGCACGCCGTGCCACGGCCGTCGCGCCCGCTGCGCCGTCCTCCAGCCCCGCCAGATAGGCGGCGGCCATCCGCCACGGCTGCCTGATCGCCACCTCGCCGCCCGGCATCGGAACGGGCGCCAGATGCCCGGCCCGCTCGAACGCGACCAGGTCGGCCAGGAGGAACTCGCCGCCCCACAACGTCCCGTCGGCGCCGTAGCCGAGGCCGTCGAACGCGACGCCGATCACCCGGCCGTGCTCGCCGTTGTCGGCCAGGCACGAGGCGATGTGCGCGTGGTGGTGCTGCACCGGGACCGGTTCGGCGTTCGGCAGGCTCAGGGCGTACCGGGTGGACGGGTAGTCCGGATGGAGGTCGTGCGCGACCACCTCGGGACGCACGCCGAGCAGGGCCGAGAAGTGCTCGATGCCCGCCGCGTACGCCCGCAGCGTCTCGTAGCCCTCCAGGTCGCCGAGGTGCGGGGAGACGACCGCGTGCCGCCCCCTCGCCAGGCAGAACGTGTTCTTCAGCGCCGCGCCGCAGCCGAGGACCGGCCGGGGCGCCTCCCACGCCAGCGGGAACGGGGCCGGGGCGTGGCCGCGCGAGCGCCGCAGGAGCGTGCCCCTGCCCCGGACCACGCGCGCCACCGAGTCGTCGGCCCGCAGGTGGATGGGCCGGTCGTGGGTCAGGAACGCGTCCGCCATGCCGCCGAGCCGGTCGCGGGCGGCGCGGTCGTCGTACTCGATCGGCTCGCCGGCGAGGTTCGCGCTCGTCAGCACGATGGGCGCGCCCGTCTCCGCGAGCAGCAGGTGGTGCAGCGGCGTGTACGGCAGCATCAGCCCGAGGAGGCGCCGCCCGGGGGCGACCGCGCCCGCCACGGCCCCGCGAACGTCCGTGCGGCGCGGCAGCAGCACGATGGGGCGCTCGCGGCCGGTCAGGAGTGCCTGCGCCACCGCGTCCACCTCGCACAACCGCCGGGCCTGCGGCAGGTCGGCCACCATGATGGCGAACGGCTTGTCCTGACGCCGCTTGCGCCGCCGCAGCTCCGCGGCGGCCCGCTCGTCGGAGGCCACGACCGCCAGGTGGTAGCCGCCGAGGCCCTTCACCGCCAGCACACCGCCTGCGCGCAGCACTCCGGCGGCGCCGGCTAGCGCGTCGCCGCCGGCCGTCGGGGTGTCCCGCGCGTACGCCAGCCTGAGCGTGGGGCCGCAGGCCGGGCAGCAGACGGGCTGGGCGTGGAAGCGCCGGTCGGCGGGGTCGTGGTACTCGGCCAGACAGGCGTCGCACATGGTGAAGCCCGCCATCGTCGTCAGCGGACGGTCGTACGGCAGGGCCCGGGTGATCGTCAGCCGTGGCCCGCAGTTGACGCAGTTGACGAAGGGGTAGCGGTAGCGCCGATCGGCGGGGTCGGCCAGCTCCGCCAGGCAGTCGGCGCACGTCGCGATGTCGGGCGAGACCAGCGTGCGCGGCGTGCCCGAGCGCTCGCTCGCCACGATCAGGAACCGGCCGTCACCCCCGGCGGCCGCCCGGCGGCCCGGGGTGATGGTCACGCGCTCGATCGCGGCCAGCGGGGGCGCGTCGCGTTCGAGCCGCGTCAGGAACTCGGCGATGCGGTCGCGCTCGCCGTCCAGTTCGACGAAGACGCCGCGGGCGTCGTTGCCGACCCGGCCCGTCAGCCCCAGCCGGGTGGCGAGCCCGTGCACGAACGGGCGGAACCCCACCCCCTGCACCACGCCCTCGACCTGGACCCGCACTCCCATCGGGCCAGTGTGCACCGGAAGGCGGCGGGATCCGGGCAGCCCCGCCGACACGTGTCCCGCTCATGAGGGCGGCACCATGTGTCCCGCTGGATCGGGGGAGACGGCGGCGCACCGTGGGTAGGGACAGCGCGACGTCGGAGAGAGGTTGCGATGGCCGGACAATTCGATCAGGTGGGCCACGGCGGGCCTGACCGTTACCTGCCGATCGCCGAGCACGGCCTGATCGGCGACCTGCGCACCGTGGCGCTGGTGGGCACCGACGGCACCATCGACTGGTACTGCTGCCCGACCTTCGATTCGCCCAGCGTCTTCGGCTCGATCCTCGACGCCGGCAAGGGCGGAGCGTTCGAGCTGGCCGCGAGTGTGGCCGCGAAGACCAAGCAGTTCTACTTCCCCGACACCAACGTCCTGATCACCCGGTTCTTCACCGAGGGCGGCGTGGGCGAGATCCAGGACTTCATGCCGGTGACCAGCGACTCGGGCGAGGCCCGGCGCCACCGGCTGATGCGGCGGGTCATCTGCGTGCGCGGGTCGATCCCGTTCCACGCGCGGGTGGCGCCCCGGTTCGGCTACGGCGCGCTGCCGCACCGCGTTCGCGAGCACGACGGGATCGTGGTGTTCGAGTCGGAGGAGCTGTCGCTGGCGCTGACCGCCACAGTGCCCGTCGAATGCGACGACCTGGACGCCAGAGCGGCCTTCACCCTTGAGGAGGGCGAGTCGGAGGTGTTCGCGCTCGACCAGGTCGGCGGCGGAGTGATGCCGCGCGCGTGCGCGTACACCGAGGCCGAGGACGAGTTCGCCGCCACGGTGACGTTCTGGCGGCGGTGGTTGTCGGCCTCCCGCTACCGCGGCCGGTGGCGGGAGATGGTGCACCGGTCCGCGCTGACCCTCAAGCTGCTCACGTACGCGCCGACGGGTGCGATCGTCGCCGCGCCGACGACGAGCCTGCCCGAGCAGGTCGGCGGCGAGCGCAACTGGGACTACCGCTACCTCTGGGTGCGCGATGCCGCCTTCGCCGTCTACGCCCTGCTCCGGCTGGGGTTCACCGGCGAGGCCGAGGCGTTCATGAACTTCCTGACCCGCCGCGTCACCCAGTGCGCCGACGGCCCCTCAGGGCCGCTCCAGATCATGTACGGCATCGACGGGCGCACCGACCTGCCCGAACGCGAGCTCGACCACCTCGAAGGACACCAGGGCTCCGCCCCCGTGCGGGTCGGCAACGCCGCCGCGGGCCAGCTCCAGCTCGACATCTACGGAGCGCTCATCGACTCCATCTACCTCTACGACAAGTGGGGGCAGCCCATCTCCAGCGACCACTGGGACGAGGTCTGCGGCCTGGTGGACTGGGTCTGCGACCACTGGGACCAGCCCGACGAGGGCGTCTGGGAGACCCGCGGCGGGCGCAAGAACTTCCTCTATTCGCGGCTGATGTGCTGGGTGGCGATCGAGCGGGCCATGCGGATGGCCAACCGGCGCGGCCTGCCCGCCGACATCCCGCGCTGGCGGCTCGCCCGCGACGCGATCTACCGCAAGCTCATGCGCCGCGGCTGGTCCAAGGAGCGCAAGGCGTTCATGCAGTATGAGGACGGCGACGTGCTCGACGCCGCCGTCCTCATGATGCCGCTGGTGAAGTTCATCTCGCCCACCGACCCGAAGTGGCTGGCCACCCTCGACGCGCTCACCGCCGAGCTGGTGTCCGACTCGCTGGTCTACCGCTACGATCCGCAGGCCAGCCCCGACGGCCTGCGCGGGGAGGAGGGCACGTTCTCCATCTGCTCGTTCTGGTACGTCGAGGCGCTCGTGCGCGCGGGCCGCGTGGAGGAGGGCAGGCTGGCGTTCGAGAAGATGCTGACCTACGCCAACCACGTGGGCCTGTACGCCGAGGAGATCAGCCGCAGTGGCGAGCAGCAGGGCAACTTCCCGCAGGCCTTCACCCACCTGGCGCTGATCAGCGCGGCGTTCAACCTCGACCGCGCGCTCGGCTGAGGCTCAGCCCTCGGCCAGGTGGGTCCTGAGCACGTCGGCGAGCGGCTCGCGCCGGTCGCACGCGTCGAACGCGAAGCAGCCGGCCAGCCGCTCGGCCTCATCGGGGCTCACGCCCTCGAAACACCGGCCGAAGTCGCCGACCATCGGCTCGGCGAGCATGATGGTGCGCACGAGCGTCTGGAGCCACGTGGCGTCCCGGTGTCGCGCATGAACGCGGTGCGGCGCAGGAACGTGCGCTCCACCGCGTCGCGGTCGAAGAACTCGCCCCGCGTCACCCCCGGGTAGGTGCTGCCCGCGGCGATGCCGGGCAGCGCGTAGTCGTGCGCCGTGTAGACCGTGTTGGGGAAGGGGCCGCCGAAGATGGAGAAGTCGGTGGAGTAGCGGTTGCCGTCGAGGAAGAGCACGTGGCGGCGGTCGACGGCGCGGACGGCGTGTTCGAGCCGCTCGTAGAAGGGCCCGATGGCGGTGCCGGAGGCGTCGGCCGGCTCGTTGACGGGGTTGTAGCCGGCCACCTCCGGCCGGTCCTTGTAACGTTCGGCGATCGCCTCCCACAGGTGCACGACGCGGTCCTGGAAGTGGCGGTGGTTCCAGAACTCCGCCCAGTGGGTGGGGTTGTCGCTGTGCCAGTGCTGGTTCTGCCTGCCGGGCAGGCGTGCAGGTCGAGGATCGTGTAGAGGCCGGCTTCGGCGCACAGGCCGACCACCCGGTCGAGCCAGGCGAAACCCTCCTCCTTCAGCTCGAACGGCCGGTCGTCGTCCTCGAAGTGGCGGTAGCCGAACGGCACCCGGACCGAGTTGAGGCCCAGCGACGCCAGGTAGGCCGCGTCGGCGGCGTCGAAGAAGTCGGTGAGGAAACGGTGGAAGAAGCGGGTGTAACCCTCCTCGCCGAGCGCCCGGCGCAGGGCGGCGCGCTGCAGCGACTCGGTGGCGGGGTAGCCGGTGATGAAGTTCTCCATGTTCATCCAGCCGCCGAGCCCGACCCCGGCCAGGGTGACGGTCTGGCCCGACTCGCCGGCCAGCCGGTCCCCGCGGGCGCCGATCCACTGCATGTGCTCTCCTCCTCCTCCTAGGACGGCGCGGGCCCCGTGCTGTCGCGGATGAGCAGCCGGGGCTGGAAGCGCACGTTGTAGCCGCCGCTCTCGCCGTTCATCAGCGCCCACAGCCGGTCCCACGCCTGCCGGCCCAGCTCGTTCTTCGGGATCGACACCGTGGTCAGCGGGGGAGTGGTGTAACGGGCGAACGGGATGTCGTCGAACCCGGTGACGGACACGTCGCCGGGCACCCGTACGCCCAGCTCGTGCAGGCCGGTCAGCGCGCCGGAGGCCACCATGTCGTTGAACGCGACCACCGCGCTCGCGCCGCACTCCAGCACCGCGCCGGCCGCGGCGTGGCCGTCGTCGAACATCGAGCCGCACGGCAGCTCCGTCAGTGTGAACCCCGGGGTGCCGGCCGCCGCGGCGCGCAGCGCGGCGAGCCGCAGCGCGTGCGAGGAGCTGGCCTCGGGACCGCTCAGGTAGGCCAGGTGGTGGTGGCCGAGCCCGGTGAGGTGGGAGACCAGGTCGGTGATGCCCGCGACGTTGTCGACCGACAGCGACGGGGCGGCCAGGCCGGGGACGTCCCGGTAGACGAGCACGAAGGGCGCCAGGCGGTCGCTGAGCTCGCGCAGCCGCTCGTCGGGGGCGCGGGGCGAGGCCAGCACGAGCCCGTCGGAGTTGCGCCGCGCCTCGATCGCCAGGATCGCCTCCTCCTCGGCGTCCTCGTTGGACTCGGCCACCAGCAGCTGGCGCCCCGCCTTGCCCGCGGCCTGGCTGAGCCCGCGC
This sequence comes from Nonomuraea diastatica, assembly GCF_004349015.1. NCBI lineage: Bacteria > Bacillati > Actinomycetota > Actinomycetes > Streptosporangiales > Streptosporangiaceae > Nonomuraea > Nonomuraea diastatica. The sequence continues at coordinate 62,213 of NZ_SMKP01000019.1, read as the reverse complement.
AGCACGCCCTGGAACAGCGGGTTGGCCAGGTCGGGGACGACGAGAGAGATCGTGCCCGTGCGGCCGAGCGCGAGGCTTCGGGCGGCCACGCTCGGCTCGTAGTCGAGCGCCTGCGCGGCCGCGCGCACGCGGGCGGCGAGCTCCGGTCTTACGGTGGTGGAGCCGTTCATCACCCGCGACACGGTGGCGCGGGAGACGCCCGCGGCCTCGGCGACCCGGCTGATGGTCGCCGCGCCCGCCGGCCGTGGCCCGCGCCTCCCCGCCGATCCCGGCTGGGAGGCCGGCTCTTGCTGGTCTTCTGCACGCTCTCCGGTGCCTGCCCTCATCCGCTCCCCCTGCACGCTCCGGCCGTTTCGCCTGCATGCATTAAATCGCCGAGCCGTGACGAGCGCGCCCGCAGCCGGGCGCGCTCGCAAGATACCGGTTTCTGAATAGGTCTGCAACCGGTTGCCGCAGCAGCCGGAAGGAAATTTCATTCCGACATCGCCGCAGTTCAGTGCCTTGCTCGACAAGTCAGTGCCTCGCTCGACAAGCGTTGACACCCTCCACTGGCTCTGTTAGAAACTGGTTACTCACTGGCCGGACGGCACCTTGGCCCCGGTCGCCCTGACGCGCGCATCCCCCCGCGCGATTGGCAAAGGGTGGTCTATGAGCAACCGTTTGACCCCGGCCATCGCCCCGCCCGAGCGAGAGCCCCCTCTCGCGCGTGGAGCGCGGCGGCGACGGCGGTCCACGCCGGGCGGCCCCGCGCGCGACCGCATCGGCTATCTCTTCCTGACGCCGTGGCTCATCGGCATGGCGCTGTTCACCGTGGGTCCGATCCTGGCCTCCCTCTATCTGTCGTTCACCGACTACACCCTGCTCAAGCCGCCCGAGTGGCTGGGGCTGGACAACTACCGGCAGATGCTGGAGGATCCGCGGCTGCACAAGTCGCTCGCGGTCACGTTCGTCTACGTGTTCGTGTCGGTGCCCGTCCAGCTGGTCCTGGCGCTGGCGCTGGCGCTGCTGCTCAACCGGGGCGTGCGCGGGCTGGGCTTCTACCGCTCGGTCTACTACCTGCCGTCCCTGCTCGCGGGCAGCGTGTCCGTCGCGATCCTGTGGCGGCAGATCTTCGGCAAGGAGGGCCTGGTCAACCAGGTGCTCGCGATGGCCGGCATCGAGGGCGTCAGCTGGGTCGCCCACCCCGACTTCGCGCTGGGCACGCTCGTCGTGCTCAACGCGTGGACGTTCGGCGCGCCGATGGTGATCTTCCTGGCCGGTCTGCGCCAGATCCCGCACTCCTATTACGAGGCGGCGGAGGTCGACGGCGCGGGCCCGGTGTCGAGGTTCTTCCGCATCACGCTCCCGCTGCTGACGCCGATCATCTTCTTCAACCTCGTGCTGCAGCTGATCGGCGCCTTCCAGAGCTTCACCCAGGCGTTCGTGATCAGCGGTGGCCGCGGCGGCCCGTCCGACGCCACCCTGCTCTACACGCTCTATCTCTACGAGCGCGGCTTCGGCTCCTTCGACATGGGCTACGCCTCCGCGATGGCGTGGGTGCTGCTGGCCATCATCGCCGTCCTGACCGGACTCAACTTCCTCTTCGCCAAGCGGTGGGTGTTCTATGGCAACTGAGCTGAGGCCTTCGCGCCGCCGGTCGTGGCGGTTGCCGAAGCACGTGCTGCTCATCGGCTTCGGGTTGGTGATGCTCTATCCGTTGTTGTGGATGGTGTCGAGCTCCGTCAAGCCCACGGAGACGATCTTCCGTGACCCCTCGATCTGGCCGACCGAGCTCGACCTGGGCAACTACGTCGAGGGCTGGGGGGCGCTGAGCCACCCGTTCCACTATTACCTGTGGAACTCCGCGGTGATCGCGATCCTGGCGGTGGCCGGCAACCTGCTGTCGTGCTCGCTGGCGGCCTACGCGTTCGCCCGGCTGAAGTTCCGGGGCCGCAACTTCTTCTTCGCCGCGATGCTGGCCACGCTGATGTTGCCCATCCACGTGCTCATCGTCCCCCAGTACGTGCTGTTCTCCCAGCTCGACTGGATCAACACCAACCTGCCGCTGGTAGTGCCGAAGTTCCTGGCGCACGATGCGTTCTTCATCTTCCTGATGGTGCAGTTCGTCCGCGGCCTGCCCCGCGAGCTCGACGAGGCGGCCCGCATCGACGGTTGCGGCCACATCAGGATCTACTGGCGGATCATCATCCCGCTGTCGGTTCCCGCGCTGGCGACCTCGGCGCTGTTCACGTTCATCTGGACCTGGAACGACTTCTTCAGCCAGCTCATCTTCCTGACCGATCCCGAGTTGTGGACGATGCCGGTGGCGCTGCGGTCGTTCATGGACGGCCAGGGCGAGACGGCCTGGGGCGAGCTGTTCGCCATGTCCATCGTCGGGCTGATGCCCATCTTCGGCTTCTTCCTCGCCGGTCAGCGTTACCTGACCCAGGGCATCGCGACCACGGGCTTCAAGTGACCCCGGCACGGCGTGCCTCACGGGCATCCCTCCACGGGCGATTAAAACGTTCTATCTCAGGAGAAAGGAAAGGACCGATGTCACGAAGGTCCAGAAGGCTCGCGGCACTCTGCCTGGCCGGCGTCATGCTGGCGGTCTCCGCCTGCGGCGGCGGGTCGTCGGAGAGCGACGACGGCACCGTCGAGCTGCGCTTCGGCTGGTGGGGCAACAACGACCGCGCCGATGCCACCCAGAAGGTCATCGACACGTTCCAGGCCAAGAACCCCGGCATCACGGTCAAGGGCTCCTACACCGACTTCAACTCCTACTTCGACCGGCTGGCCACCGAAGTGGCCGCCGGGCGCGCGCCCGACGTCATCACGCTCGGCGGCGCCTACCCGCGCGAGTACGGCGACCGCGGCGCCCTGCTCGACCTGTCCAAGGTGAACCTCAAGATGGACAAGATCGGCGCGGCGGCGCTGGACAACGGCAAGTTCGGCGGCGTCCAGTACGGCGTGCCCTCCGGGGTCAACACGATCGCCACCGTGATCAACCCCGCCGTGTTCGAGAAGGCGGGCGTGGAGGTGCCCGACGGCGACACCTGGACCTGGGACGACTTCGAGCGCATCACCAAGGAACTGGCCGGCAAGCTGCCCAAGGGCACGTTCGCGCTGGCCGACCCCACCAGGACCGACATGCTGGACGCGTACTCACGCCAGCGCGGCGAGGCCCTCTACACCGCCGACGGCAAGGTCGCCATCAGCGCCAAGACGCTGGTCGACTGGTGGACGATGACGCTCGAACTGCGTGACGCCGGGGCGACCCCGCCCGCCTCGCAGACGGCCGAGCTCATCACCCAGCCCGCCCCCGAGCAGTCGCTGATGGGCCGCGGCCTGGCCGCAGTGCAGTTCGACTGGAGCAACCAGCTCACCGCGCTGACCAAGGCCGCGGGGGCGCCGCTGAAGCTCATCCGGGTGCCCGGCGAGACCGGCGCCACCCAGCCGGGCATGTGGCTCCAGGCGTCCCAGATCTACAGCATCAACGCCAGGAGCGAGCACCCTGAGGAGGCGGCCAAGTTCGTGGACTTCCTGGTGAACAGCGCCGACGCCGGGAAGATCATCCTCGCAGACCGCGGCATCCCGGCCAACTCCGACGTGCGGGAGGGCATCGCGAGCGTGCTCGGCGAGGAGGAGAAGGCCCAGGCCGAGTTCATCGACGACCTGACGCCCAAGGCGGGCCCGCCGCTGGTGATCGGACCCGCGGGCTCCACCGACACGCCCAAGATCCTCGACCGGGTCAACGCCGAGGTGCTGTTCGACCGGCAGAAGCCGGCCGAGGCGGCCGCCGACTTCATCCAGCAGGTCGGGACGGCGATCCAGCAATGACCGAGGCCGGGATCGACCGCCGTGCGCTCGTCGGCCGGCACGCGGTCGAGGTGACGCGGATCGTGCCGGAGTCGCCGCTGTCGGTGGGCAACGGGGAGTTCTGCTGCACGGTCGACGTCACCGGGTTGCAGACCTTCCCGGGCAGCCACCCGGTCGAGGACCGCACCGCTGCCGGGCCGGGGACGCTGCTGGCCACCATGTCCGCGTGGGGCTGGCACAGCGTTCCCGGCGCGTACGAGCTGTCGGAGACGACGCGCACGTACGACACGCCGCGCGGGCCGGTGCCGTACGTGGACATGGCGGGCGATCTGAGCGGCTCGGGCGAGTCGCCCGCCTCGGCCGCCGAGGCGTGGCTGCGGGCCAACCCGCACCGGCTGGACCTCGGCCGGATCGGGTTCGCCGCGACCGGCGGCCCGCCGCTGACCCCCGGCGACCTCACCGGGATCCACCAGCGGCTCGACCTGTGGACCGGCGTGATCACCAGCCGTTACCGGCTGCGTGGCGCGCCGGTCCAGGTCACCACCGCCTGCCATCCCGAGCGCGACGTGCTCGCCGTGCGGGTCGAGTCGCCGTTGCTGGCGAGCGGTCTCGCGGTGCGGCTGGCGTTCCCGTACGGGTCGCAGGCGTGGGGGAACGCGGCCGACTGGTCGCGTCCCGGCGCGCACACCTCGAAGGTGTGCCCCTCCCCGGGCGGGTGCACGGTGGAGCGGGTGCTCGACGGCACCGCCTACGACGTGGCGGTGGCCATGAACGGCGGCGGCCGGGCCGCGCCGGGCGGGCCGCACGAGGTGCTGCTCACCTTCACCGAGCCGGCCGCCGAACTGGTGGTCGCCTTCACGCCCGCCGGCGGCGGTGGCGAACTTCCCGGCTTCGGCGAGGTCGTCGCGGCGTCCGGCCGCCACTGGGCGCGCTTCTGGAGCACGGGCGGCGCGGTGGACCTGTCGGGCGGCGACGACGCGCGGGCTCCCGAGCTGGAACGCCGCGTCGTGTTGTCGCAGCACCTCACCGCGATCCACTGCGCCGGCTCCACTCCTCCGGCGGAGACCGGGCTCATGGCCAACAGCTGGCGGGGCCGCTTCCATCTGGAGATGCACTGGTGGCACGCGGCGCACTTCCCCCTGTGGGGGCGGGCGGAGCTGCTCGAACGCAGCCTCGGCTGGTACGCCTCCATCCTGCCGCGGGCCCGCGAGACGGCCAGGGCACAGGACTGCCCAGGGGCGCGCTGGCCCAAGCAGGCGGGCCCCGACGGACGGGAGAGTCCCAGCCCGATCGGGCCGTTCCTGCTCTGGCAACAACCGCATCCGATCTTCCTGGCGGAGCTGGTGCGCCGCGCGGCCGGCCCCCGGGCGCTGGCCGAGTACGCCGACATCGTGCTGGACACGGCCGCGTTCATGGCCGCCTTCGCGACCAAGGGGCCAGGCGGGTACGGGCTGGGGCCGCCGCTGGTGCCGGCCCAGGAGTCGTACGCGGACGTGCGGGCGAGCGCCGCCAACCCGACGTTCGAAATCGCGTACTGGTCGTGGGCGCTGGCGGTGGCCCAGCGCTGGCGGCGGCTGCTGGGCCTGGCGCCCGAGCCGGTGTGGGCGGTGGTCGCCGCCGGCATGGCCCGCCCGCTGGTGCGCGACGGGGTCTACGCCGCGATGGACGCTCCGCCGTACACGGTGCGGGACGACCACCCGTCGATGTTGTACGCCCTGGGCTTCGTCCCGCCCACCCGGCTCATCGACCCGGAGATCATGCGCGCGACGTTGCGCGACGTGCTCGCCGCCTGGGACTGGGAGAGCACGTGGGGCTGGGACTACCCGGCCATCGCGATGACCGCGACCCGGCTCGGCGAGCCGCGGACGGCGGTGGACGCCCTGCTGATGCCCGTGGCCAAGAACGCCCACCTGCCGAACGGCCACAACCGGCAGACCGCGTCCCTGCCCGTCTACCTGCCGGGCAACGGCGGCCTGCTGGCGGCGGTCGCCCTCATGGCCAGGGGCTGGGACGGTGGCCCGCCCGTCCCAGGTTTTCCCTCCTCCTGGCAGATCCGCCACGAGGGCCTGCTGCCGTTTCCCTGACCCTGTGACGGTCCCGCCCGGTCCTCCCAGAAAGGGGCAACGGACGGCCCCGATCGGGGAAAGGAGGGTTGAAAGAGCCTTCGCCCGGCCAGTTGGCATGGCACGGGGGTGGAGATGGCGAAGCCGAGGGTCGTGGTCGTGGGGGCGGGGTTCGGCGGGTTCTCCTGCCTGCGGGGCCTGGAACGGAAGTTGCCTCCGGGCGCCGCGGAGCTCGTCCTCGTCAACCCTTCCGACTACCACCTCTACACCCCGCTGCTTCCGCAGGTCGCGGCCGGCGTCGTCAACCCGGCCGACGCGGCGGTCCCGCTGCGGGGCCTGCGGCGCACCCGGCTCAAGCCGGGGGAGGCGATCGGAGTCGACCTGGACGCGCGCACGGTGACGGTGCGCGACCGCGACGGGAACGTCAGCGGCATCGGATGGGACCGGCTCGTGCTCGCCCCCGGCAGCGTCACCCGCACGTTCGACATCCCCGGCTTGAAGGAGCACGCGCACGGCTTCAAGACCATCGTCGAGGCGGTCTACCTGCGCGAGCGCGTGCTGGCGCAGCTCGAACTGGCCGACGGGCTGCGCGATGGGGCCGAGCGTGCGGCCTACACCACCTTCGTGGTGGTGGGCGCGGGGCTGGCGGGCACGGAGTACGTCGCGCAGATGCGGATGTTCGTGCGCTCGGCGCTGGCCGCCTACCCCCGGCTGCGGGCCGAGCACATCCGCTGGATCATCGTCGACCCCGGCCATCGGATCCTCTCGCACCTGGACCCCAGGTTGTCCGAGCGCGCGCTGGCCATCCTGCGTTCCCGGGACGTCGAGGTACGGCTCGGCGCTGTCGTCGACCGGCTGACCGCTGACACGGTCCACCTGAGCGACGGCACCACGGTGGCGTGCCGGCTGCTGGTGTGGACGGCGGGCGTCGCCGCCGGACCCCTGGTGGGCGAGCTCGGTCTGCCGATGGAGAAGGGCCGGCTCGTCGTGGGCGCCGACCTGGCCGTCCCCGGACGGCCCGACGTCGTCGCCCTCGGGGACGCGGCGGCGGTGCCCGACCTGACCCGCCCGGGATCGGTGTGCCCGCAGACCGCCCAGCACGCGATGCGGCAGGGCCACGCCGCCGCCCGCAACGTCGCCGCCGGTCTCGGCCACGGGCGGGCCCGGCCGTACCGGCACCGCGACCTGGGCGCCGTGGCCGATCTGGGCGGCGGGCAAGCCGTGGCGGCGCCGTTCAACCTGCGGGTGACGGGCCGGGCGGCGTCGGCGATCACCGGCGCGTACCACCTGTTCGCCCTGCCCGCTGCCGGCAACCGGCTCCGCGTCGCCGCCGACTGGGCGCTGGCCGGCCTGCTCAGCCGCCAGACCGTCAGTCTCGGGCTGGTCCCGGACGCCGCCGCCGAGCTCTCCCGGGCCGAACAGCTGAGCATCCGGCCTCCCGCTGAGCGGAAGCCCGCCGGGTGACGCCACCACCGCCACCACCGACCTGCGCATCCACACGCTGGCCCACGACCCGCAGTGCCGTGTCGCGCTGGCCTGGCAGAACACGGCCTACAACCAGCCGCCCCACCCGAGCTTCTTCATCGGCTCGGGCACGAGCACTCCGGCACGCCCGAATATCTGCGTACGCTGAAACGACCGGCCATCAGCCGATCTCCTGGGCCGTCCGCGGGCCGTGATCTGCACATGAGGGCCGTGTCAGAGCACGATCGATCACGGCCCTCATCCGCCGCTCGAATCCCGGCCGGAGGCGTCTTACGTCGGCAACCGCCCGGCGTGGTCTGGAGTAGTGCTCGGCCTTGCCGAGCTCCCTGCCTCGATGGCGCATGCCTCGCCTTTCCCCGGGCAGTGGGCGCGGCACGACCGGGCACCGCTCGCCCACGCGCGTCTCACTGGGCCGAACGCCGTTGAGCGCCACCTTGTCTCGGTCGAATGATCCAGACCGGTAAGTCATTCAGGAGGACAGCTTGAGGGCGTACCTGCTCACGGGCTTCGGTGGTCCGGAGAAGCTTGAGTATCGTGAAGACGTTGCCGATCCCGTTCCGGCGACCGGTGAGGTCCGGGTGCGCGTCACCGCGGCCGGAGTGAACAACACCGACATCTGGACTCGCGAGGGCGCCTACGGCGATCCGGACTCGGGTCACCCGTCGGCATGGCGTGGAACGATGACCTTTCCCCGGATCCAGGGCGCCGATATCGTCGGCCACATCGACCAGGTGGGCGAGGACGTACCAGTCGAACGCATCGGCGAACGGGTGATCGTCGACCCTGTCCTGTATTCCGGTAACGAGAAGGACCTCGCGTCCTCCGGGCTCATGGGCAGCGAACGTGACGGCGGCTTCGCCGAATTCGCCACTGTCCCGGCGGCGAACGCGCTGCCCGTCGACAGCACGCTCGACGACGCCGAGCTGGCGTCGTTCCCCACGGCGTACCAGACCGCCTACCGGATGGTCGAACGCGTCGGGCTCGGCGAGAGCGAAAGTGTCCTGGTGACCGGGGCGTCCGGCGGAGTCGGTTCCGCGTTGGTCCAGCTGGCCAAGGCGCGCGGCTCGCATGTGGTCGCGGTCGTCGGTCCGGGGAAGGAGCAGCAGGCGTTGCAGGCCGGCGCCGATGCCACCCTCGGCAGGGGTGCGGTGCCAGAACGGGAGTCGGTGGATGTCGTGGCCGATGTGGTCGGCGGCCCGTCGTTCTCCGCGTTGCTGGACGCTCTGCGCCCGCTCGGACGCTACGTCACCGCCGGAGCCATCGCGGGTCCTGTCGTCAACATGGATCTGCGCGGCGTCTACCTCAAGGAACTGACCCTCGTCGGTTCCACCGTGAGCACGCACGAGCAGTTCGCCGCCCTGGTACGGGAGATCGAACAGGGTGGGCTGCGGCCTTTCGTCGCGGGCACGTATCCGTTGCGCGAACTGCCTCGGGCGCAACAGGACTTCGTCTCCAAGAAGTTCTTCGGCAAGCTCGTCATCACCCCGTAGCGCTTGGTCAGCGCCTTGAGTGCAAGATGCCAGGGAGGAAGCCGCCCGCTCGACGGCCCGCGGGCCGATCTCACCTGCGGACCGTCACCCTCGGTTGTGACCGCCTCGGCGCCGGTCCTGCCCCGCCGACAGCTTCTTCACCCCAGGCCGCCGTCCACCCGCAGCACCGTCCCGGTCACGTAGGAGGAGCGGTCGCTGAGCAGCCATGCGGCAGCCTCGGCGACCTCTTCGGGCTCGGCCGCGCGCCGCAGCGAGGTCCGCGCGTTGAGCTGCTCGACGATCCCGGGCGAGACGGCCTCCCAGGCGTGGACCATGTCGGTCAGCGTGGTGCCGGGGGCGATCCCGTTGACCCGGATGCCCTCCGGGCCATAGGTGGCGGCGGCCGACTCGGTGAGGCTGTTGAGCGCCCGCTTCATCGCGCCGTAGGCGGGCAGCACGGGGTTCGGCCCCCAGCTGCCGACGGTGGAGGTGTTGACGATCGCCCCGGTCCCGGCAGTGGCCCGGATGGCGGCCACCTCCGCGGACATGGCGACCCACTGTCCCTTGAGGTTCACGGTGTACATCAGGTCGAAGTCGGCCTCCGGCATCCGGTCCATCGGCGCCGGCGGCACCGCCGTCGCGCCGTTGTTGAAAGCGACGTCGAGCCTGCCGTACAGCTCCACGGCCCGGTCCACCGCGGCGCGCACGCTGCCCGCGCCGGCCAGGTCGCACACGACGTGGTCGGCGGTGCCGCCCGCCGCCCGGATCTCCTCGGTCACCGCCTTGAGCTGGCCCTCGGTCCGGGCGGCGAGCAGCACCGTGGCGCCCTCCCGGGCGAACAGCCGCGCCGCGGCGGCGCCGATGCCGCGCCCGGCGCCGGTGACGAAGGCGACCTTGCCGGCCAGCAGGCCCGTGTCCGTGTCATCAGTCATGGCATCGAGCCTCGTCCCCGCCACGGAGCTCAGCCAGGCACCGGCGGTACCTGGCTGAGCACGGCGCCGGCCACGCATAGTGGAAGCGTGGACAGACAGGAACTGGCCGCCTTCCTGCGCAGCAGGCGGGAACGGATCGCCGCCGCCGACGTGGGCCTCCCGGCCGGGCGGCGGCGCCGCACCCCTGGGCTGCGCCGCGAGGAGGTGGCCCAGCTCGCGTACATCTCGACGGAGTACTACACCCGCCTCGAACAGGCCCGCGCCCCGCGCCCGTCCCGCGAGGTGCTGACCGGGCTGACCCGGGCGCTGCGCCTTTCGGACGCCGAACGCGACCACCTGCACCACCTGGCCGGCGCCCCGCCGGGCCCGCCGCCCGGCCCGTGCCGCGAGGTGCACCACAGCATCCTCGACCTGCTGGACCGGCTGCCGCAGGCCGCCGCGATCGTGTTGTCCGCCACCTACGAGGTGATCGCCTGGAACGACCTGGCGGCCGCCCTGATGGCGGACTTCTCCGCGCTGCCGCGGCGCGACCGCAACCTGGTCCGGCACGCTTTCCTCGGGTCGCACCCGGACGGGTCCCGGCTGCTCGCGGAGGCGGACCGGGCCGCGTTCGCCCACGAAGCGGCCCGGCGGCTGCGCGCCGCCGCCGCCCGCTACCCCGGCGCCCCCGAAGTGACCGAACTGGTGGCCGAGCTCCTGGCCGGCAGTGCGGAGTTCGCCCTGGTGTGGGCCTCGCACGACGTGTCCCCCGAGCCAAGCCTGCGCAAGACCCTGCACCACCGGCTGGTGGGCCCGATCACCCTCAACTGCAACGTGCTGGACATCTCCGACCGGGACCAGCACGTGGTGATCTACACAGCCGACCCGGGCTCACCGGCCGAGGACGCGCTGCGGCTGCTTTCGGTGATCGGCACCCAGAGCATGAACACGCCAGGCTGAACCGCCCGATCAAGAACGCGCCGGCGCACCGCTTCGTCGTGCACCAGCGCTCGACCGTGAACGTGGATCCCGCGAGGGCGGAGCGCTGCACCAGCACCCGGTCGGCCGCACCGGCCTCACCGACCGGCTCGGCGCGGCTCGGGCCGCGTCGTCGCACCGGAGATGCCACCCCACGGCTCCGGGATGGAGGCCGCCGCCCGGGGGCATCGGCCGGCGTCCACGCGCGCAGCGCCGGGCCGGTTTCGGCAGGGGCCAGGCGGTGCCGCGCCGGTCGGAGGGTCGACGGCGAGGGCCGGGGTTCGGGTGGCGATCGCGGTCGCTGGGCCCCTGTGCCCGTGGAGAGTCCGCCGGCAGCCCGGAACGATCCGCCTCCAAGACCTCTTCCCCGATCCTCGCCCCCTCCCTGTGGACGAAGTCCCGCACCGGTGCGCCGGCCGGACGCCGTCCCGGGAATGTGCCGTACGTGTCCTGGAGACAGGAGCGGACCGCGCCGCGGAACTTCTCGCCCCGCACCAGGCCGGCCAGCTCGATCCAGGCTTCGAGCCGGGTGTTTCCGGGTGCGCCGGCAGGTAAGTGGGACGATGCGGCGAACGGGAGGTGGATGTGACCGGTATCAAAGTGGCAGGGGACAAGAAGCTGATGCTGTTCTCTGGGCGCGCGCATCCCGACCTGGCCGCCGAGGTGGCCCGGCACCTGGGGACCGAGGTGACGCCGACGGAGTTGCGCGAGTTCGCCAACGGCGAGATCTACGTACGGTTCGAGGAGTCCGTCCGCGGGTGCGACGCCTTCGTGATCCAGTGCCACACCTCCCCGATCAACACCTGGATCATGGAACAGTTCATCATGGTCGACGCGCTCAAGCGCGCCTCGGCGCGTCGCATCACCGTGGTGGCGCCGTTCTTCGGCTACGCCCGGCAGGACAAGAAGCATCTCGGCCGCGAACCGATCTCCGCCCGGCTGGTGGCCGATCTGTTCGCGGCGGCGGGCGCGGACCGCCTCATGGCCGTCGATCTGCACACAGCGCAGATTCAAGGTTTCTTCGACGGCCCGGTGGATCATTTGCACGCCCTGCCGCTGCTGGCCGAGTACGTCACCAGCCAGGTGGGCCCGGCGCGGCTGACCGTTGTGGCGCCGGACGCGGGGCGGGTCCGCGTCGCCGAACGATGGACCGACCGGCTGGGCTGCCCGCTGGCGATCATCCACAAGCGCCGGGACGTTGCGCGGCCGAACCTGGTGAACGTCCACGACGTGGTGGGCGAGGTGGCGGGCCGTACCTGTGTGGTCATCGACGACATGATCGACACCGGCGGTACGGTGGTGCGGGCCGCCGAAGCCCTCACCGCCAGGGGCGCCACGCAGATCATCGCGGCCGCCACGCACGGAGTGTTCTCCGGGGACGCGGTTGAGCGACTGGCGAAGGCGAACCTGTCGCGGCTGGTCATCACCAACACGCTGCCCAGCCCTGAGACGGTCCCGTCGGATGGGCTGGTCGTGCTGTCCATCGCCCCGCTACTGGCGCGCGCCATCAGCGAAGTGTTCACCGAGGGATCGGTGACCAGCCTGTTCGAGGGCGAGAGCTGAGCAGGTGTCGCCTGGCTGGGGTTCGGGCCACCTCACGCAGGGACAGTCAGAGCCGGTGCGTTGGTGGACTGTCGCAATTACGACTAGACCGTCCGAATGGAACGGAGGAAAGCGGGCAGAGGTCGCATCATGCCAGGAAGGGGATGGCTGGCCCGGTGGCCGGTGATTCGCCAGCTCACAGGCGAGGACGGCAGGAGCGATGCGGCGCGGTCGGCCCGCACCGACGCGCTGCGCCCCCGCACCGAGGACGCCGACACGGTCGCCCGCTCGATCTGCCCCTACTGCGCGGTCGGCTGCGGCCAGCTCGTCTACGTCAAGGACGGCCCTGGCGGTCGCAAGGTCACCCAGATCGAGGGCGATCCCGACTCGCCCATCTCCCGGGGACGGCTCTGCCCCAAGGGCTCGGCCAGCAAGCAGCTCGTCACCCATCCGGGCCGCCAGACCCAGGTGCTCTACCGCCGGCCGTACGGCACCGCCTGGGAGCGGCTCGACCTGGACACCGCGATGGAGATGATCGCCGACCGGGTGGCGCGCACCCGGCGGGAGACCTGGGAGGAGACCCACGAGGGCAGGGTCGTGCGCCGCACGCTGGGCATCGCCAGCCTGGGCGGGGCGACGCTCGACGACGAAGAGAACTACCTGATGAAGAAGCTCTACACCGCCCTCGGCGCCATCCAGGTCGAGAACCAGGCCCGTATTTGACACTCCTCCACCGTCCCCGGTCTGGGGACCAGCTTCGGGCGTGGCGGCGCGACCACCTTCCAGCAGGACCTGGCAGGCGCGGACTGCATCGTCATCCAGGGCTCCAACATGGCCGAATGCCACCCCGTCGGCTTCCAGTGGGTGATGGAGGCCAAGGCGCGCGGGGCCAGGGTGTTCCACGTGGACCCGCGCTTCACCCGCACCAGCGCGCTGGCCGACCGGCACCTGCCGATCCGCGCGGGCAGTGACATCGTGCTGCTCGGTGCGCTGATCAAACACGTGCTGGAGAACGAGCTGGACTTCCGCGAGTACGTGCTGGCCTATACGAACGCCGCCACGATCGTGTCCGAGGACTTCCGCGACACCGAGGACCTCGACGGCCTGTTCTCCGGCTGGGACCAGGAGACGGCCACGTACGACCCCAGAAGCTGGGCGTACGAGCCCTCGGGTGGGCAGCCCCCGGCCGATCAGGCGGAGGGCGGGCCCAGGGACGCCGAGGCGGCCGGCCCGGACACCTACGGGGCGGGCGGGCCCGGCGCGCACCCCAGCCCGCGCACCGACCCGACGCTGACCCACCCGCGCTGCGTCTACCAGATCGTGAAGCGGCATTTCGCCCGCTACACCCCGGAGCTGGTCGAGCGGCTGTGCGGCATCCCGCGCGACGGCTTCGCCGAGCTGGCCGATGCCGTGACCGCCAACTCCGGCCGCGAGCGCACCACCGCCTGGGTCTACTCGGTCGGCTGGACCCAGCACACCGTCGGCGTGCAGTACATCCGCACCGCCTCGATTTTGCAGCTGCTCCTCGGCAACATGGGACGGCCCGGCGGCGGCATCCTGGCGCTGCGCGGCCACGCCAGCATCCAGGGCTCGACCGACATCCCGACGCTGTTCAACATCCTGCCCGGCTACCTGGACATGCCGCACGCCGGGCGGCACGGCGGCCTCGACCACTACCTGGAGGTGGAGGGCGGCACGACGGGCTTCTGGGGCAACCGGCGCTCCTACGCGGTGAGCCTGCTCAAGGCGTGGTGGGGCGAGGCCGCCACCGAGGAGAACGACTTCTGCTTCGGCCACCTGCCGCGCATGACCGGCGACCACGGCCACTACACCACCGTGATGGGCCAGATCGACGGCACCGTGAAGGGCTATTTCGTGGTGGGGGAGAACCCCGCCGTCGGCTCCTCCGGCGGCCGGGCGCAGCGCCTCGGCCTGGCCAACCTCGACTGGCTCGTCGTCCGGGACCTGACCCTGGTGGAGACCGCCACGTTCTGGCTGGACGGCCCGGAGCTGGAGACGGGCGAGCTGCGCACCGAGGACATCGGCACCGAGGTGTTCTTCCTGCCCGCCGCGAGCCACGTGGAGAAGGAGGGCACGTTCACCAACACCCAGCGGCTGCTCCAGTGGCGGGAGAAGGCGCTCGACCCGCCCGGCGACTGCCGCAGCGAACTGTGGTTCTACCACCACCTCGGCAAGCTCCTCAGACAACGGATGACCGGCGACGAGATCGACCGGCCGGTACGCGAGCTGACCTGGGACTACCCGGAGCACGGCGTGCACAGGGAGCCCTCGGCCGAGGCCGTGCTCCGCGAGATCAACGGGGTCGGCCCCGACGGGCGGGCCCTGTCCAACTCCACCCAGCTGCGGCCCGACGGCTCCACGGCGTGCGGCTGCTGGATCTACTGCGGCGTGTACGCCGACGAGGTCAACCAGGCCGCCCGCCGCCGGCCCGGCCGGGAGCAGAGCGCCGTGGCGCCCGAATGGGGCTGGGCCTGGCCGGCCAACCGGCGCATCCTCTACAACCGGGCCTCCGCCGACCCCGAGGGCAACCCGTGGAGCGAGCGCAAGGCGTACGTGTGGTGGGACGCCGAGCGCGGCGAGTGGACCGGGCAGGACGTGCCCGACTGCGAGATAGGCAAGCCGCCCGGCTACGAGCCGCCCGAAGGCGCCCGCGCCCAGGCCGCGCTCGCCGGGACCGACCCGTTCATTATGCAGTCCGATGGCAAGGGCTGGCTGTACGTGCCGGCCGGCCTCGTCGACGGCCCGCTGCCCACCCACTACGAACCGCACGAGTCTCCGGTCGCCAACCCGCTCTACGCCCAGCAGGCCAACCCGGCCCGGCGCACCTACCACCGGCCCGAGAGCCCGTACAACGCGCCCGGGGGACGTTTCCCGTACGTGCTGACGACGTACCGGCTGACCGAGCACCACACGGCGGGCGCGATGAGCCGTCCGCTGGCCTACCTCGCCGAGTTGCAGCCCGAGCTGTTCTGCGAGGTGTCGCCGCAGCTCGCCGGCCACCTGGGGCTGGCCAACGGCGGCTGGGCCACGATCGTGACCAGCCGCGCCGTCGTGGAGGCCAGGGTGCTGGTCACCGGGCGGATGCGGCCGCTGCGCGTCGAGGGCAGGGTCGTCCACCAGGTCGGCCTGCCGTACCACTGGGGCTGGGGCGGAGGCGGCCTGGTCACCGGTGACGTCGCCAACGACCTGACGCCGCTGGTGCTCGATCCGAACGTCTACATCCAGGAGGGCAAGGCCATGACCTGTGACGTGCGGCCGGGCCGCCGGCCGAGGGGCCGGGCGGCGCTGGATCTGCTGGAGAGGTACCGCCATGGCTGAGCGGATGGGGTTCTTCACCGACACGAGCGTCTGCATCGGGTGCAAGGCGTGCGAGGTGGCCTGCAAGGAGTGGAACCAGATTCCCGACGACGGCTTCGTCTTCGAGGCGACCTCGTACGACAACACCGGCACGCTGGGGGCGAACACCTGGCGGCACGTCGCGTTCATCGAGCAGTCACGGCCGGTGCTCGCCGGCGACGAGGAGGGCGTGGACCGGTGGCTGATGTCGTCCGACGTGTGCAAGCACTGCACGCACGCCGCCTGCCTGGACGTCTGCCCGACCGGGGCGCTGTTCCGGACCGAGTTCGACACGGTGGTGGTGCAGTCGGACATCTGCAACGGGTGCGGCTACTGCGTGCCCGCCTGCCCGTACGGCGTGATCGACCGGCGGGAGGACGACGGGCGGGCCTGGAAGTGCACGATGTGCTACGACCGCCAGCTCGGCGGCCTCGAACCGGCCTGCGCCAAGGCGTGTCCCACCGACTCGATCCAGTTCGGGCCGCTCGACGAGCTGCGGGAGCGCGCCGAGGAACGGGTGACCCGCCTGCGCGCCGACGGGCACGAGGAGGCCCGCCTGTACGGCGAGAGCCCTGGCGACGGCGTGGGCGGGGCGGGGGCGTTCTTCCTGCTCCTGGACGAGCCCGAGGTGTACGGCCTGCCGCCGGATCCCGTGGTGACCACCCGTGACCTGCCGGCCATGTGGCGCTGGGCGGGCGCGGCCGCGCTGTCGGCGGCAGGCGCCGTGGCCCTCGCCTTCCTCGGGCCGTCGCGCAGGGGGGAGCGGCGGTGACGCGGGAGCGGGCGGTGGTGCCGGAGGCGGAGTTCCGGTCCTACTACGGCCGTCCGGTGCTCAAACCGCCCGTCTGGCACGAGCCCCACATGCCGACATATCTCTATCTGGGAGGGATGTCGGGAGCCTCGTCCACCATAGCCGTCATGGCCCGGCTGACCGGTCACACCCGGCTGGACCGCACCGCCCGCGTCGCGGCGGCGGCCGGGGCGTCCCTCGGAGCCGCCCTGCTCGCCGCCGAGCTGGGCAGGCCGGAACGGTTCCTCAACATGTTGCGGGTCTTCAAGCTCACCTCCCCGATGAGCGTCGGCTCGTGGATCCTCGCCGCCCAGGGCGGGCTGTCGGCGGCTGCCCTGACCGGCGACCTGACCGGCGTCCTGCCGGCCGCGGGCGACGCGGCGCTGCTGGCCACGGGAGTGACCGGGCCACTGACCGCCACCTACACCGCCGTCCTGGTCGCCGACACCGCCGTGCCCGCCTGGCACGAGGCGTACCGGGAGCTGCCGTTCTTGTTCGCGGGCAGCGCGATGGCCGCGGCGGGCGCGGTCGCCATGCTCGGCACGCCCCGGGCCCACGCCGGCCCGGCCCGTGCCGTGGCCGCGCTCGGGGCGGCCACGGAGACGGTCGCGGGCGAGGTGCTGGAACGGCGGCTCGGGTTCGTCGGGGAGCCGTACCGGACGGGACGGGCCGGCCGGCTCATGCGTGCCGCGCGTGCTCTGACGGTGGGCGGCGGGCTGCTCGCCGTGGTCGCAGGGCGCAGCCGCGCCCTCACCGCCCTGGCCGGGGCCGCCCTCACGGCAGGCTCCCTGTGCACCCGCTTCGGCATCCTGGAAGCGGGCCGCGCCTCGGCCGCCGACCCGAAGTACACCGTCGTCCCCCAACGCCGACGCCTCGACGCGGCCTCGACGCCGGCTCCCGACGGCGACGGCACTCATGCGGGACGCCTCACACACGACGCCGGCTCCGACGGCGACGGCACTCACGCGGGACACCTCACACACGGGGCGGGCTCCTGACGGCGGGGTCCGCGCGAGGGGCGCGTCACACGCGACGCTGTGCCCGCCCACGTCCCCAGCGCTTCGCGGGCGATCCGTCCTGGACGGCACGCCGCCCGAGCCGCGCGGTCAGCGCAGGCGGAGGTGGGGACCGTCCAGGGGGACCAGCTCCCCGATGACCGGAGCGCCCGTGACCTCACCGGCGACCAGCAGACCGCCCGACGTCTGGGCGTCGGCCAGCAACAGGAGCTCGTCCTCGCCGAAGCCGCCGGGGTCGAGCCGGGGCCGTACCCAGTCGAGGTTGCGGCGGGTGCCGCCGCTCACGTAGCCGTCGCGCAGCGCCTGCCGGGCGCCCTCCAGGTACGGCACCGCCGCCACGTCCACCACCGCCGTCACGCCGCTCGCCCGGGAGAGCTTGTACAGGTGCCCGAGCAGGCCGAAGCCGGTCACGTCCGTGGCGCACTCCACCCCGGCGGCCAGCGCGGCCCGCGCGCCGTCGCGGTTCAGCGTGGTCATCGCGGTCACCGCCTGCGCGAACACCTCGCCCGTCGCCTTGTGCCGCGCGTTGAGCACGCCGATGCCGAGCGGCTTGGTCAGCGAGATCGGCAGGCCGGGCCGGGCGGCGTCGATGCGCAGCAACCGTGCCGGGTCGGCCAGGCCGGTGACCGCCATGCCGTACTTCGGCTCCGGGTCGTCCACGCTGTGGCCGCCGGAGACGTGGCAGCCCGCCTCCCGCGCCACGTCCAGGCCGCCGCGCAGCACCTCCTTCACCAGGTCGAGCGGGAGCCGATCGCGGGGCCAGCCGAGCAGGTTCACCGCGACGAGGGGCTCCCCGCCGACCGCGTACACGTCGGACAGGGCGTTGGCCGCCGCGATGCGCCCCCAGTCGTACGGGTCGTCTGCCACGGGCGTGAAGAAGTCGGCGGTGACCACGACCGCCCGGTCACCGCCGATCCGTACCACGGCGGCGTCGTCCCCGTCGTCCAGCCCCACGATCAGCTCCCCGGCCGGTGAGCCGGTGGCGCCGGGGTGCGGCGCCTTGAGGCCGGCGACGATGGTCTCCAGCTCGCCGGGCGGGATCTTGCAGGCGCAACCGCCTCCGTGCGCGTACCGCGTCAGCCGGACCGGGCCGTCCTCCACCGGGTTCGCAGGTGTCATGGCCGTCCTCACTGCAGTTCGCGTGTGCCGCCGGGTCACCTACCCCGTGGTGGGTAGGTTCTCCCCTGGAGGCGTCTGGGCGCCTGGTGGCCCCCGCGGTCTTCAAAACCGACGAGGTCGAGGTCCTCGGCCTGGCGGGTTCGATTCCCGTCCGCCTCCGCTTATGTTCGGGAACATGGACCGTCGCAGGCTGGTGCCGCGCACCGACGCCGTGCTCGCCGACCCGCGCCTCGTGGAGGCGGGCGGGCGGCTGGGCAGGCCGGTGGTCAAGGCGGCGGTGGCGGCGGCCCAGGACCGGGCGCGGCAGGGCGAGATCGACCCCGCGGACGTGGCCGACGCGGCGGTGGCGGCGCTCCCGGCGCACGCGGCGAGCCTGCGCCCGGTCGTCAACGCCACGGGCGTGCTGATCCACACCAACCTCGGCAGGGCGCCGCTGTCGGCGGCGGCCGTCGCGGCGATGACCGCCGTCGCGGGGCCCGCCGACGTGGAGTTCGACCTGGCGACGGGCGCCAGGGCACGGCGGGGACGGGGCGCGGTCGAGGCGCTCGCCGGAGCCGTGCCCGCGGCGGCGGACGTGCACGTCGTCAACAACAACGCCGCCGCTCTCGTCCTGGTCGCCACCGCGCTCGCCGCCGGGCGGGAGATCCTCATCAGCCGGGGCGAGCTGGTGGAGATCGGTGACGGGTTCCGCATCCCCGACCTGCTCGCCTCCACCGGGGCGCGGCTGCGCGAGGTGGGCACCACCAACCGCACCTCCGCCCGCGACTACGCCGACGCGGTGGGGCCGCGGACGGGGTTCGTGCTCAAGGTCCACCCGTCGAACTTCCGGATCGAGGGTTTCACCGGCGCGGCGGAGGTGCCGGAGCTGACCGGGCTGGGCGTGCCCGTCGTCGTGGACATCGGCTCGGGCCTGCTGGTCCGCGAGCCGCTGCTGCCCGCGGAACCGGACGCCACCACCATGATCGAGTCGGGTGCCGACCTGGTGACGGCCAGCGGTGACAAGCTGCTCGGCGGGCCGCAGGCGGGCCTCCTCCTGGGCCGCGGCGACCTGGTCGAGCGTTGCCGCCGGCACCCGCTCGCCCGCGCGCTGCGGGTGGACAAGCTCACGCTCGCCGCGCTGGAGGCGACGCTGCGCGGTCCCGTGCCGCCGGTCCGGGAGGCGCTGCACGCCGGCCCGGCGGTGCTGGCGAGGCGCGCCGCCGTCCTGGCCGGCCGTCTGGCAGGTGCCGGGGTCGACGCGTTGAACGTGCCGAGCACGGCCGCCGTGGGGGGTGGCGGCGCGCCCGGCGTGAGGCTGCCGAGCGCCGCCGTGAGCCTGCCAGAACGGCTCGCCGTCCCGCTGCGGACGGGCGAGCCGCCGGTCGTCGGCCGGATCGAGCACGCCCGCCTGCTGCTGGACCTGCGCACCGTCCCGCCCGAGCGCGACGACGACGTGGAGCGCGCGGTGCTGGCGGCCGCGGAGGTGCGGGGCTGATGCACGTCGTGGCCACCGCGGGTCACGTCGACCACGGCAAGTCCACCCTGGTACGCGCGCTCACCGGCATGGAGCCCGACCGGCTGGACGAGGAACGCCGGCGCGGCCTGACCATCGAGCTCGGCTACGCGTGGACGGCACTCCCGTCGGGAGAACGGCTCGCGTTCGTGGACGTCCCGGGCCACGAACGGTTCCTCGGCACGATGCTCGCGGGGGTCGGGCCCGTGCCGGCCGTCATGGTCGTGGTGGCGGCCGACGAGGGGTGGATGCCCCAGTCGGAGGAGCACCTGGTGGCCCTGGAGGCCCTCGGGGTGCGACACTGCCTGCTCGTGGTGACCCGGTCCGACCTCGCCGATCCGGCCCCGGTGGTCGCGCAGGCCCTCGCCCGCCTGGACACGGCCGGCCTCGGCGAGGTGGAGGCGGTCGCCGTGAGCGGGCGCACCGGCCAGGGGCTGCCCGAGCTGCGGCAGGCACTGGACCGGCTCGTGACCGGGCTGCCCCGGCCCGATCCGGCCGCAGCGGTACGGCTCTGGATCGACCGGGCGTTCAGCGTGACCGGCAGCGGGACGGTGATCACCGGCACGCTGCCCGCAGGAACGGTCTCGGTGGGCGACGAACTGCTGCTCGCCGGCGAGCCGGTGCGGGTCAGAGGGCTCGAGTCGCTGAAGGAGCCGCGGGACACGGTGACCGGGGTCGCCAGGGTGGCGGTCAACCTGCGTGGCCATGACGTCCCAGGCCGCGGGCATGCGCTCGTCACGCCGGGCGGCTGGACGTACACGGACCTGGTCGACGTGCGCGTCGCCCACGTGGGGGGACCGCGGCGCGAGGCCGCCGGGTTGCCCCGGCGGCTGACGGTCCACGTCGGGTCGGCGGCGGTGGCGGCCGAGGCGCGGCCGCTCGGCGGGCGCGTCGTGCGGCTGCGGCTGGCCCGGCCGGTGCCGCTGCACCTCGGCGACGTGCTGCTGCTGCGTGATCCCGGGCGTGCCCGGTCGGAGGCGCGGGTGCTGGCCGGGGCGAGCGTCCTCGACGTGCGCCCGCCCGCCCTGGGTCGCAGGGGCGCCGCCAGGCGGCGGGCGGCCCAACTGGAGTCGGCCCGGTTGGAGTCGGCGCTGCTGGAGCCCGCCGCGCCCGGCACGGCGTACGCGCTGCGCCTGCACCGGTTGCTGCGCGCCGCCGACCTGCGCGCCATGGGTGTCGAGCCGGACACTCCAGGAACGTCAGGGGAGTGGTACGCCGATCCGGGGCACTGGAAGGATCTCGGCCGGCGGCTCGTGGAGGCGGTGCGGCACTACGCGGCCGGCCATCCCCTGGATCCCGCCATGCCGATCGAGGCGGCCCGCCACGAGCTGGGCCTGCCCGACCGGCGGCTGGTCGCCACGCTGGTACGGCCGCCGCTCACGCTCGCCGGAGGGCGGATCGCGGCCGGGCCCGGGGGCCTGCCGGAGCCGGTGGCCAGGGCGGTCGAGCGGCTGAGACGGGACCTGGCGGCGCGGCCCTTCCACGCGCCGGACGCGGGGCGGCTGGCCGAGCTGGGGCTGGGCCCGCGGGAACTGGCCGCGGCAGAACGGGCCGGAAGCCTGCTGCGCGTGGGCGAAGGAGTCGCGCTGCTGCCGGGAGCCGACGCGCGGGCGGCCGAGCTGTTGAGCCGGCTGCCGCAACCGTTCACGGTCAGCCAGGCCAGACACGCCCTCGGCACCACCCGCCGCGTCGTCGTGCCGCTGCTCGAACACCTCGACAGAGCCGGCCTCACCGAACGGGTGGACGAGGTGCACCGGCGCTGCAGATGATCGCGGCTCAGCGCCCGGCGGGCTCGAACAGCTCGACGAGATTGCCGGCCGGGTCGGTGAGCAGGATCTGGCGTCCGCCCGGCCCTGCGACGACCTCGCCGCGGAAGGACAGCCCGGCGGCTCGCAACCGGTCGATCTCGGCGTCGAGATCGTGGACGGTGAGATGGACGCGGTTGCGGCCCGGCGCGGTGGAACCCTCCGGCGTGGCCCGGGCGCCGGAGCTCTCCGGCCCGGACAGCAGCAGCCGCAGCGGGCCGCGGACCACGTCGGCGAAGGCGGGCGCGGGGTTGGCGCGCAGGGTGAAGCCGAGATGAGTGGTGTAGAAGCGCACGGCGGCGGCCACGTCCTCGACGATGTAGCGGACGCCGGCGAGTTCGCCGGGTGATGTGGTCATGACGCGACCTCCGGGTCGGTGGTGTGGGTGAGAACGGGCAGGAGATAGCGGATGCGGGTGTCGATCTCCGCCGCCGTGCGCAGGAAAGCGGGGTAGCTCGCCTGATCGTCGTCGCCCGGCGCGGCCGGGTCGGGGATGCTCCAGTGCATCGGCCGCTGCCGGTCGCCGAACACGGGATGCACCTCGCGGACCTTGTCGCACAAGCTGATCAGATGATCGAAACGGCGGTGGGCCACGGTGTCGAGATGGCGCGGACGCCGGCCGACGAGGTCGATGCCGTAGTGCTCGCGCAGGACGCGTACGGCGTTGGGATGCATGCGAGGTTTCGGGTGGCTGCCGGCGCTGGTCACCTCCACGTGCCCGCCGCTGCGGTGGCGCAGCAGCGCAGCGGCGATCGGTGAGCGGGCGCTGTTGCCGGTGCACGCGAACAACACCCGAGGCCGGGCCGGGACCCCGCCGGCAGCGCCGGATGACGGGCCGGATGACGGGCCGGATGACGGGCCGGATGACGGGCCGGGATCGAGGCGCAGCGCCGGATGGAGGGCGGCGCCCGCCTCGGCCAGCGCGTGCGCGCACCGTTCGAGGTCGAGGTGGTAATAGCTGTCCCGGGCGTCGAAGCTGCTGCGACGGGCGGTGACCAGCCCGCTTCCGCGCAGCAGCCGCAGATGGTAGGAGATCAGGTTCTGCGGGTGGCCGAGCAGGTCGACGAGCTCGCGCACGCGGTAGTCGCCGGCGGCCAGCGCGGTCAGCAGCCGCCATCGCAGGGGGTGGGCTGCCATGCGTACGAACGCCGGGGCGGTTCGGCCGGTGGGCACCATGCCGCCAGGATACATCAAAACCATTTGATGGATACTCAGCCGAGCAGCGTGCGGGCCAGCCCGATGGCGGCGCCGCCGGCGATCAACCAGGCGTTGTTGATCCTGGTCGTCCAGAGCAGCGCCAGGCTGACCACCGCTATGGCCGCGGTCAGCGGGTCGACGACGGCCGTGCGGGCGAGCTGGTAGGAGACCCCGGCCATGAGCGCCAGCGCCGCGGCGTTCACCCCGTCGAGCAGGGCGGATGTCCACGCGCTCGAACGCAGCCAGCCGGTGAGCCGGGTGAGCAGGCCGACGAAGACGAACGACGGCAGGAAGATGGCCACGGTCGCCAGGAACGCGCCGACGGGCCCGGCGACGACATAGCCCAGGAAGGTGGCGGTGGTGAACACCGGTCCGGGGGTGACCTGCCCGATGGAGACGGCGTCGATGAGCTGCTGCGAGCTGATCCAGCCCAGCCGCTCGACGAAATCACCGCGCAGGAAGGCCAGCAGCACGTAACCGCTGCCGTACAGCACCGAGCCGATCTTCAGCATGGTGAGGAACAGCTGCGTCAGCTGACCTCCGGTCGGGTCGGGGAAGAGGGGAGACCCGCCGAAGGTGAGCAGCGGGGCGGCGAGCAGGCCGGACGACCGGTTCTGGACGCCGGGCGGGCGGCGCGGCAGGCGGACGGCGAACGCCAGCAGCGCCCCGGCCGCCAGGATCAGCAGCTCGTTGACCCCCGCCAGGTAGGCGATCAGCGCAGCGAGAGCCAGGGCGCCCAGCCACACGGTTTTGATCACCGTGCGCCACAGGCCGAACAGAGCGTGGGCGATGATGGCGATCACCGCCGGGACGATGCCGTACAGGAGGCCCTCGGCCGCGGGCGTGCTGCCGTAGGTGACGTAGGCCCAGGCCAGGGCGGTGACCATGAGCGCGGCAGGGAGGATGAAACAGACCCCGGCCGCGACGAGACCACGCATGCGCGCACGGTCGTAGCCCAGGTGGATGGCCAGCTCGGTGGAGTTGGGGCCCGGGATCAGGTTGGTCGCGCCCATCAGGTCGGCGAAGCGCTCGTCGCTCACCCAGCCGCGGCGGCGCACCAGCTCGTCGCGCATCATCGCGGTGTGCGCGGCCGGGCCGCCGAAGGCGATGGTGCCCAGCTTGAGGAACAGCAGCGCCACCTCCCGGACCGCGCGCCAGGGCGCCCCCGTCTCGCCGGAACCTCCGGCGACGTGCTCGTTCACCGCTGCGGTCCTTTCTCGGGCGTGGCACGGCCCGCCCCGGAAGCGCCGGCGCTCTTGGCGCCGCCCGTGTTCGACGATGGGAGGCGACTATATCAAATTCATTTGATGTAACGGTATGTTTTCGATCAAGGTCATGGGGTGACGGGCATCGAAAGAGGCTGACCATCTGTACAGTGGGCTGACCAGTTGGTTATTATCCTTGGCATGTGGTCAGACAAGGACGATCTCAAGGCACGTGCCAGGATCAGGAACGCCGCCCTGGAGCTGTTCGGGGCCGAGGGTGTCACCGGGGTGAGCCTGCGTGCGGTCGCCGCCCGTGCCGACGTCTCCCACGCCCTGGTCCTGCACCATTTCGGCAGCAAGGAGGGCCTGCGCAAGGAGTGCGACGCGTACGTGATCTCGCTCGTGCGCGGCGGCCCCGGCGTCGAGGTGCTGGAGGACACGGCGGGATTGGCGGCGATGCTGGAGGCCGCCGGCCCGGTGCGGCGATATCTCGGCCGGGCGTTTCTGGACGGCACACCGGAGGCGGCGGCGCTCTACGACGAGATCGTCGAGGCCACCGAGCGGCGGCTGGAGCAGGGTGTGGCCGAGGGGTGGGCACGGCCGAGCCAGGACCCGCACGCCCGCGCCGCGATCTACGTGACCTGGCTGCTCGCCCCGCTGGCCTTCGGCGAGCACCTGTCGCGGGTGCTCGGCCTCCCGGACCTGCACGACATGGACGCCACGTTGCGTTACTCGCGCGCCGGCATCGAAATCTTCACCGACGGCGTGTTCGCCGACGACCGCGCCCTGACGGCCTGGGAGGCGGTCGGGAAGGAGCGGCGGGCGCGGTGACAGCGCCGCCGCCATGACCATTTTCGCCATCGAGGAGACATGACCGTGATCAACATCGCCGATTTGCTGACCGCCCCCGACAGAGACGCGTTCCTGGCCGACCTGGCCCGGCAGGGGCCGGTATCCCGCGGCACCTACGTCGACGGCACCCCCGTCTGGCTGGTGACCGGCTATCCCGAGAGCGTCGCGGTCCTCACGGATTCGCGGTTCAGCAGCGACATCACCCGGCAATCCAAGATCGACCTGGCCGCCGTCGCCGGGTTGCCCGACGACGTCGCCCCCTACCTGCTGCACACGCTGGGCGTCTCCGATCCGCCCGACCACACCAGGCTGCGGCGGCTGGTGTCGCGGGAGTTCACCGCCCGCCGGGTGGAGCGGTTGCGCCCGCGCATCCAGGAGATCGTCGACGCGTTGTTGTCCGGTCTGCCCGAGGAGTTCGACCTCATCGAGCGCTTCGCCTACCCTCTGCCCGTCCAGGTGATCTGCGAGTTGCTCGGTGTTCCGGCGGAGGACCGCGACACCTGGCGGTCCTTTGCCGCCGACCTCGTGGCTCCCGACCTGGAAAGGGTCGCCGCCGGAGCAAGGGCACTGGTCGGATACATGTCCGAGCTGATCGACGTCAAGCGGGCGGATCCCGGCGACGATCTGCTGTCAGGGCTGATCAGGGTGCAGGAGGCCGACGGCGACCGGCTCGGCGACGAGGAACTGATCTCGATGTCGATCAGCATCCTGATCGCCGGGCACGAGACCACCGTCGGCCTCATCAGCCAGAGCCTCTGGCTCCTGCTCACCCGCCGCCTCGAGCTCGGTGACATCTCCGACGCCGTCGAGGAGTTCCTGCGCTTCACGGGGATCGCGGAGATCGCCGTCATGCGTTACACGCTGGAGCCCGTGGAGATCGGCGGGGTGACCATCCCGCAGGGCGAGGCGGTGCAGGTGGTGTACGCGACCGCCAACCGCGACCCGCGCCGCTTCGACCAGCCCGGCCGGCTGGACCTGCGTCGCGCCGACAACGCGCATCTCGCCTTCGGCCACGGCATCCACTTCTGCCTGGGCGCGGCGCTGGCCCGGTGCGAGACCCAGATCGCCCTCACGACCCTCCTGGACCGCTTCCCCGGGCTCACCCTGAGCGTGCCCGCCTCAGAGATCGGCTGGCAGCGCGGGATGAAGCGGGCCCTGACCTCCCTGCGGGTCCGCACGGCGCCGTGACCGCACCGCGTCACCGCAGCCGGGCCGGGGCGGGCCACATGGCCCGCCCCGGCCCGGCTGATCGCGGCCGTGCTGGTCGCGGTCCTGTTGGCCGCGGTCAGTCGGTCGCCGTCAGCGAGGCGGCCAGAGCAGCTGGAGGCGGCGCACTCCCGTCATGGTCGGGGTGGGGAGGAACTCCACGGGCTCGTCGGGGTTGGTGCGCAGGGGGTCGAGGCGATCGAGCAGGATGTTGAGCGCGACCCGTCCTTCCAGCCGGGCCAGGGGCGCGCCGAGGCAGAAGTGGATGCCGCGGCCGAAGGCGAGATGCGGGTTGGGGTCGCGGTCGGGGTTGAAGACGCCGGGGTCGGGGAACTGCCGGGGATCCCGGTTCGCCGGTCCCAGCCAGGCCATCACGAGCTGATCGGCGGGTATCGTCACGCCGCCCAGGGTGGCCTCGCGGGTGGTGGATCTCGCGAGTGCGGAGAACGGGGTGAAGAAGCGCAGGGACTCCTCGATCACGGCTGGAACGGTGGAGCGGTCGGCCCGGACCCGGTCCTGCTGCTCGGGGAAGGCGTCGAGGCACAGCACCGTGTTGCCGAGCAGCATCGTCGTGGTGATGTGCCCGGCGAGCAGGAGGACGATCGCGAAGTTGACCACCTGGTCGTCGGGCAGCCGTTCGCCGTCCACCTCGGCCTCGACCAGCTTGGTGAGCAGGTCGGCGCGCGGCCTCGTTCTGCGCTCCGCGGCGTGGGCGGCGAGATAGCCGGACATCTCCATCCACGGCTTCATCGCCGCCCGGACCTCGGCCTCGCGGTCTTCTGACGGCTCGGTGAGTGAGATCTTGCTGTCACGCTCGAACAGCGCGTCGGCCCACTGTTTGAACAGGGCGCGGTCGCTGCTGGGCACCCCCAGCAGTTCGGCGATGACGATGACGGGAAGGGGATAGGCCAGGTCGGTCACCAGCTCGAACCGGCCGCGCTCGGCCGCCGCGTCGAGCAGTTCGTGGGTGAGGGCGGCGATCCTCGGCTCGAGATCCGCGACCACCTTCCGGGTGAACGCGCTGCTGACCAGTTTGCGCAGCTTGCCGTGCTCCGGCGGGTCGATCTGGGTGATGAAGCCCTTCATCGAGAGCTCCTCCCCATCCGGCATCATGTTCTTGGGAATCACGCGCATGGCGTCGGAGGAGAACGTCGCGGGGTCGCCCAGCATCTCCTGCAGTTCCGGATATCCGTAGACGTTCCACATCCCGGTGGCCGCGTCGAACTCGACCGGCTGGCCCGATCGCGGCCCGTGCAACCAGAAGTGTTGCTGGGGAATGTCGTACCGCTCGACGATGTCGGCCATCGCCTCTCCTTAGTCGTAGATCCACTTTTTGTAGGGTGGGACCAGTTCCGTGAAGATCGAGATGTACTCCGTGGCCGCCGCGGCGAGCACCTCAGGCGGCGGTGCCTGCGCCGGCTCGAAGAGCTCCCGTACGGCGAAGGCGAGCGCGTCGGCCCTGGCTTCCTCGTCCAGTTCGGCTTCCGTGGTCTCAGTGCCGTCGAAGATGTAGAAGCCCCCCTGTACGGCCTGCATCGTGTACCGCAGGTTGGGCACGTCGGTCCTGAGCAGCGCGTACTTCTCGGCCACCCGGAAGAAGCGCTCGGCCGCGAGGAGGTCGTGGCTGCGCATCGGTGGGTGCCTGGCGAGCTTGTCGAGCAGATCGAGGTCCGTGGTGAACATTGCTCGAAGGAGCGGCCGGCGGCTCGTGGTGAGGAAGGACGCACGCGCGAAGCGGTGCGGCTGCACCTGTGCCGGATCCTGACGCAACATCTCGGCGAACTCCTCCACGACCTCGATGGACTCGCGGAGCAGCAGCGCCTCGAAAAGCTCCATCTTGGTGCGCCAGTGCAGGTAAACCGTGCCCTTGCCGACCTCGGCCCGCGTGGCGATGTCTTCGACGGTGACCTTCCGGTAACCGTGCCGGAGCAGCAACTCCTCGGCCGCGTCGAGAATCCGGTCCGCCCGCTCCCGCAACGGAGACTCCTTTGACTCGATTCGAAATCTGGTCAATGAGTCACGCTACACCTGTTGCCACCCCTGTCAAGGGTTTCAACCCGAGAGGCCGAGGATGCCTTGCGGCGCCGGGGCCTGGCCAGGCGAGACGGCGCTCAGGCGCCCGTGACGAGCATGTACAGCGCCCAGACGAACAGGGCCGTCTGGACGATGAGCTCGCGCCAGGCCAGCGCCGGGGTGGCTTGGATGGCGTACGACATGCTCTTGATGGGGGAGACGGGCGGCGGCGGGGCCTTGTCCGCGTCGAGTGGCCGGTTGAAGCGGTGGAACAGGAGCTGGGTCAAGGTCAGGCCGACCATGAGCCCGGTGATGAAGCTGAGATGTTCGAGCCCGGCTGACGCGAGCATCGCCACGAGGAGCACCGTGAAGGCGAGCAGCACGTCGTCGAACACTTTGACGGAGCGGCCGCCGCCGCTGTAAAGGGCGGCGATCCGCTTGATCCGGAAGGAGTAGGGCACCACGAAGAGGTTGAAGAACTTGATCAGGGCCTGCAGGGTGTACAGGCCGAGCAGGATCTTGAGCGCGACGGTCATCATGGCTCCTCTGTGAACCAGTTGCGCAGGGCCGCTGGGTCGACCAGCGTGAGGGATCCGGCCGGCGCGCCGAGCACCCGCTCGACCGCGTCGGTGTGCGCGGCGATGATCTGTTCGACGGTGTCCGCTGTGCCGCCGGACAGGAAGACGTCGCCGAGCGCGTCGTTGAGGTCCTGGATCACGCAGACCAGGACGTGGCCGGTCTGGTCGGGGTGCCGCACCGGGAAGACGCCCTCGTCCGCTCCGGCGCGTACGATCTGCGCCAGCAGCGGCGCGATGCGCTTGGTCAGGCGGGGACGCAGCTTCTGGCGGACGACGGCGTTGTCGTCGGAGTACCAGTACTGAAGCATCGCGACGAGCAGGTCTCGTCGGGCCAGTTTCCATCCGGCCAGTGCGTTGAGGAAACGCTGAAGCCGCTCCATCGCGGACAGTCCGGGCTCCTCCACGGCCGTGGACAGGTGGGCGCGCAGCTGGTCGGAGGTCCGCTCGATCAACGCCTCCAGCATCGCCGGCTTGGAGTCGAAGTAGTGGTAGAAGGCGCCCTGGGAGACGCCCGCCTCCTGCGCGAGTTCCTGCACGCTCACCTGGGCGTAGCCCTTGGTCTCGATGAGCCGCTGGGCCGCGTCCAGAAACGCGTCCCGCCGGGCCGCGTATGCCGCGGGGTTCACCGTCCGTGCCACTGTCTCACCCCATTAATAAAGCGACGCTCGCTTTATTAATACACCCCTAGCACCCCGTTCGCCAGTCCCAGAAGAACTGGACGCCGGCTCGTGCATGCCGGCGCGCTGCGTCACGCCCTCCAGCGGCGGCCGGAGCTACCGGCGGCGGCAGGCCGCCAGCGCGGCCAGGATGACCTCCACGAGCGGTGTGATGCCGTCGTCCAGGGACTCAGCGGGCTGCCACGGGGTGCGCGGCCGCAGGTAGGCGAGCCCGACCAGGCAGTCGACGGCCAGCTCGGTGTCGAGGTCGGCCGGCAGCTCGCCCCGGTCGACGGCGCGGTGGAGCAGCCGGGCTCCCGCGGCGCGGCGGGGCTGCTCCGCGCTGGTCTGCATGGCCGCGGCCAGGCGCGGGTTCCTGGTGGCCTCGGCGGTCAGGTCGGTGAGGACGCGCATGGTCCGCGGGTCGGCCCGCAACGCGGAAGCGTGGCGCACGAAGCCTTCGACGTCTTCGCGCAGGGTGCCGGTGTCGGGCAGCGGCACGGCCTCGTCGGCCAGGCGGGTGAGGATCTCCAGCACCAGCGGCTCCTTGGAGGCCCAGCGGCGGTAGATGGCGGCCTTGCCGACCCCTGCGCGGCGCGCGATGGCGTCCATCGACATCCGGGCGTAGCCGCTGTCGATCAGCTCGGCCAGAGCGGCCTGGCGGATCGCGTCGGTGAGGTCGGCGCGCAGCACGGCCGCACCTGCCGGCCGGCGGTCGGGACCGGAGGTGGCGTCGGACATCCGTGAGACCCTCCACTTGAGACGGAACGGTTGTGTTCCATCGTAGTGGGGGCTAACGTGATAACGAAGGAACGTAACAGTTCCGTCCTGACGTCTATTCCTGGCAGGTGGTCATGGCAGAATCCGCTGAGGTCCTGGTGGTCGGGGCTGGGCCTGCCGGTCTCGCCCTGGCCTGCGCCCTGCGGTTGCACGGGGTGGCGGTCCGGGTGGTGGACCAGGCTCCGGGCCCGGCCACCACCTCACGCGCCAACATCCTGCACGCCCGCGGCGCCGAGGTGCTCGACCGGCTGGGCGCGCTCGGCGACCTGCCTGACCGCTCGGCCCCGGCACTCGTCCTGACCACGTACATCGGCGGGCGTGCCGCGCTCGTCACCCGCTTCGGCGAGGCCGCCCCGGGCATGCCCAGGCCGGCGCTGGTCCTTCCCCAGACGGACATCGAGGCCCAGCTCCGCTCCCGCCTGGCCGAGCTGGGCGTCGACGTGGAATGGGGCACCACCCTGACCGATCTCGCCGAGGACGACCACGGAGTCACCGCCGTGCTCGACGGAGGGCGCAAAGTGCGCGCCGGATGGCTGGCCGGCTGCGACGGCAGCCACAGCACGGTCCGCAAGCTGGCCGGCATCCCCTTTCCCGGCGCGCCGCTGACCGACCAGTGGCTCCTGGCCGACGTGCACGCCGGCTGGGACCTCGCCCGCGCCGGTGGACATGGGTGGGCGCACCGGGACGGGCCGCTGTTCGCCATGCCCATGCCCACGCCCGCCGGCGGCGGGCCCGACGACCGGTGGCGGCTGATGGCCTACCTGCCGGGCGCCAAGGAAGAAGCGCTCACCGAGCCCGAGATCCTCACGGCCTTCCGCCGCCTGGTGGGCGCGCGCGCCGGCCTCGACGGGGAGAAGATCCGCGACGCGGTCTGGGCGTCGGTGTTCCGCGCGCACCGCCGGCTGGTGGACGCCTACCGCCGGGGCCGGATCCTCCTGGCCGGTGACGCGGCCCACATCCACAGCCCGATGGGCGGGCAGGGCATGGTCACGGGGATGGGCGACGCCGAGAACCTCGCCTGGAAGCTCGCGCTCGTCATCCAGGGCCACGCCGGCGAGCAGCTGCTGGACACCTACCAGGACGAACGCCGTCCGCTCGCGACCGAGGTGCTCCGCACCACCAGCGCCACCACCCGACTCCAGATCGGTGACAGCCCGCTGGCGCGGCTGCTGGTCAAGTGGGTGCTGGTGCCGCTGGGCAACCATCCTGCGGTGCAGCGCCGATCCACCCAGATCGCCTCGCAGCTGGGAGTGAGCTACCGCCGCGGCCCTCTGGCCGTCCGCGGCTCCCTGCTCGGGCCCGGCCGCCGTCCACGGTCCGGCGACCGCGTTCCCGACATGCGGTGCGTCGACGCGCACGGCGACGTCACCCGCCTCCATGCCGAACTGGGCGGGCGCTGGGCGTTGCTGGCCACCGCCCGCACCGCGTCCGCGTGCCGGTCGGAGGCGGGCGCGGCCCTGGGCGATCGCGTCGTCGTGCTCACACCAGCCGATGGGCGAGACGACGAGGTGTGGCTCGTACGTCCCGACGCGCATCTGGCCTGGCGCGGCCGGCCGGCCTCCGGCGGCCTCGGCCGCTGGTTGCGGGGCGCGCTCCAGCACGGGCGCGCGCAGGCGTGACCGGCGACGACGTGGCGGGCGTCAGCCTGGTGGCGCCTTCCTCTCGGGTGTTCTCGCGGCCTGTTCCTCGCCGTCGTGGCCGTCGCCGAGCGGGATCTGGTCGGCTCCGTACGCGCGGCTCATCCTGAGCCTGAGACGGCCGAGCGGGCCCCGGGCGGTTTCGGGCGGGACGCGGTCGCCGTCCTCGGGCGCCCCGGGGAGCATCGGGATGGCCGACCTGCCGCGCAGGTGGGCCTCGACGTCGTCCGACGGCGGTGTGTGGACCTCGATGAACTCCCCGTGGGGCAGCCGTCTGATGACGCCCGACTCCACCCCGTGATCGATGGTGGCCGCGTCCGACCGCTGCAGGCCCACGCACAGCCGGTAGGTGACCAGGTAGGCCAGCACCGGGCCCAGGAAGATCAGCACCCGGCCGGCGTACGTCGTCCAGTTCAGGCTGATGTTGAAGTGGGCCGCGATCACGTCGTTGGCGCCGAGCACCAGCAGCAGGCCGTAGAAGGTGATGCCGGTCACGCCGATCGCGGTGCGGTGCGGGTTGTTGCGAGGGCGGTCCGCGATGTGGTGCTCGCGGCGGTCGCCGGTGATCCAGCGTTCCAGGAACGGATAGAGCACCAGGCCGGTGAGGATCAGGCCCAGCGGCGCCAGCGCCGGGATCAGCACGCTCAGCGGCAGCGTGCCCGCATGGGCGGTCCCGAAAAGGTTGATCTCCCAGGAGGGCATGATCCGCAGGGAGCCTTCGAGGAAGCCCATGTACCAGTCCGGCTGGGATCCCGCGGAGATGTCCGCCGGCGTGTAGGGGCCGTACAGCCAGATGGGGTTGATCTGGGCGAAGGTCGACAACCCGGCCAGTACGGCGGCCGTGAAGAGGAGGAACGCGCCTGACTTGGCCATGAAGGCGGGCAGGAGCGGGGCGCCCACCACGTTCTTCTCGGTGCGGCCCTTGCCCGGCATCTGCGTGTGCTTCTGCACCCACATCAGCATCAGGTGGGCCGTGATCAGCGCGACCAGGATGCCGGGGACCAGCAGGATGTGCAGGGTGAAGAAGCGCTCGATCACGGTATCGCCGGGAAACTCGCCGCGGAAGAGGAGGAACGACAGGTACGTGCCCACCAGCGGGATCGACATCAGCACTCCCTGAGTGATCCGCAAGCCGGCGCCGGACAGCAGATCGTCGGGCAGGGAGTAGCCGGTGAGCCCCTCGACCAAGGACAGGGTGAACAGCGCGATGCCGATCAGCCAGTTCAGCTCGCGCGGCTTGCGGTAGGCGCCGGTGAAGAACACCCGCATCATGTGCACCATCAGACTGGCGATGAACAGCAGGGCGGCCCAGTGGTGGATCTGCCGGAGCAGGAGACCGCCGCGCACATCGAAGCTGATCTCCAACGTCGAGGCGTACGCCTCGGACATCCCCACGCCCTTGAGCGGCGCGTAGGAGCCGTCGTAGACGACGTGTCCCATGCTGGGCTTGAACCAGAAGGTCAGGTACGTTCCGGTGAGCAGCAGGATGATGAACGAGTAGAGGGCGATCTCGCCCAGCAGGAACGACCAGTGGTCCGGGAATATCTTGCGCAGATTGCGTTTGAAGAAGGGCGCCGCCCCCAGGCGATCGTCGAGAAATCTGCTCGCACCGGCGATGAATCTGGGCACTGTGGTCATGCGTGGCCTCCCCGTGGGCCGCCGTTCCAGCGCGGGCGGGACACGGGTGCGAACGTCGTCACTCCACCCGCGGTGAGCCGCCGAGGCAACTGGTAAGCCGCATTACCGAAGCATAGTCTCGCGACCGTCAACGGCGGCTAAGCCGGGCCGGTGCTCCGGGCAAAAGGATGGAAGGCCGGCGCGGTCAGGCCAGCCGCTCGGCGATGCCCGACAACTCCGCGTTCTGATTGCGGATGATCCGCCCGGCCAGCTGCAGGGTCGGCTGGTGCCGGCCGGACGTCCTGACCTCCTCGGCCATGTGGATGCCGTGCCGCAGGTGCTCCGACACCATCGTCAGCCAGCCCCGGTCGAACCCCGGCCCGGCCCGCAACTCCTCGCCCTCCTTGGCGGGCTGCTCGGACGGCACCTGCTCGTTCCACGACTTCAGCCATCCTGACATCGCCTCGATGTCGGCCTTGTCGCCGGCGATGAGCTTGCCACTCAGTTCCTTCACCCACGCGGTGGCCGTACGCTCGGCGGCGAGCTCGGCCAGCTGGATGGTCTGCCGGTGGTGGATGATCATCTGCTGGTTGAAACGTACGTCGGCAGGCCCGTAGCCGTCCTGCGCGGACGCCGACGCGCCGCAGCCCGACGCCGCCAGCAGGCACAGAATCACGAGGATCGCCATTCTCAAACGCATGTAGCGAGATACGCGGGGCCGTCCGGGACGGTTCAGGTCAAGGGCGGCGTGCCGCGCCGCGCGGTGGGAATGATCCCCGTACCGGCCGCAGGGGGCTAGGCTGAGAGCTTTGAGGGGGAGGAGGAGACATGCGCGGGAGACTGCCTGCCGCACTGGTCTTCCTCCTTTCCTGGTTCCTGCCGGCCGTCGCGCACGCGCAGCCCGTCCAGCCGGTCACCACGGTCAAGACCGCCACCTTCGCGGCCGGGCAGCAGCCCGTCGCCAGGCAGCACCCGCTCCAGCCCGCTGCCGTGCGCATATGGGCCGGCACGCACGGCTTCACCGGCGCGGGCGGCGGGGCGCTGCCCGCCTCCGAGCTCCTCCACTTCCGGCACGCGTGGGCCGTGGTCGTCTCCAGGCCCGCCCCCGAGGCCACCGCGCAGCGCAAGCCGGTGGCGTCGCCTGCCCGTGCGCCTCCCTCCACAGAGCGCTGACGATCTTTTTCCGCACGTCTTAGCCTGTGGAGGCTGCCATGTTCCGTGCGCCGTTCTGGCGTGCGGTGACGGCGCTCGCCGTCATCGCGATCTCATCCGTCCTAGCCCTGTCCATGGAGCCGCGCCTGGGCCTTGACCTGCGCGGCGGCACCCAACTCGTCTTCGAGGCGAGAGACTCACCGACCGTCAAGGCCGACGCGGCCGCCACCGACCGCGCGCTGTCCGTGCTCCGCCAGCGGGCCGACGCGCTCGGCGTGGTCGATCCCACGCTGGTCCGCTCGGGAGAGAAGCGCATCATCGTCGAGCTGCCCGGCGTGCTCGACCCGCGGAAGGCGGCCGAGGTCATCGGCCGTACCGCGCAGCTCGCGTTCCACCCCGTGACCGGCGCGGCCAAGCAGGGTGACAAGTCGGCGCTGCCCGACGAGAACGGGCAGCCGCTGAAGCTCGGGCCGCCCGCCATCACCGGCGACGGGGTGAGCGACGCCGCCGAGCAGAGTGACCCCCAGCGCGGCCCAGGGTGGTTCGTGACGCTCGACTTCCGCGACGCCGCCGCGTGGCAGCGGCTGACCGGCGCGGCCGCGTGCGAGCCGGTCGGCGACCCGAAACGCAGGATCGCGATCGTGCTCGACAAGGAGATCATCTCCTCGCCGCCGCTCGACCCGTCGGTGGCCTGCCAGGCCGGCATCCCCGGCGGGAAGTCCGAGATCACCGGCTCGTTCACGCACCAGGAGGCCCGTGACCTCGCCGTGCTGATCAAGGGCGGTGCGCTGCCCGTCCCGCTCGCCATGGTCGAGCAGCGTACGGTGGGCCCGACGCTCGGAGAGGCGGCCATCGAGGCGAGCGCCCAGGCGGCGGTCGTGGGGCTGATCCTGACGGCCGGGTTCATCATCGCCGTCTACCGCCTGTCCGGGCTGCTGTCCACGATCGCGCTGGTCTGCTACGGCCTGATCTCCTACGCGGCGCTGGTGGCGATGGGCGCGACGCTGACGCTGCCTGGCCTGGCCGGGTTCGTGCTGGCGATCGGCATGGCCATCGACGCCAACGTGCTGGTCTTCGAACGAGCCAGGGAGGAGTACGGCCAGGCTCCCCGGCGAGGGCTGAAGCCGGCGCTGGTCAAGGGCTTCAAGAACGCCTGGAGCGCCATCGCCGACTCCAACATCACCACCCTGATCGCCGCCGGCCTGCTGTTCTGGCTGGCGTCGGGTCCCGTCAAGGGCTTCGGCGTGACGCTGGCGCTCGGTGTGCTCGCCTCGCTCGTCTCGGCCATGCTCATCACCCGCGTGCTCACCGAGACCGCCATGAGCAAGATCGGCCCGCGCCTGTCGGGCCTTAGCTCGCCCGGCACGGTCAGGACCTGGCTGGCGCGCAGGAACCCGCAGCTCATGAAGGCCGGGAAGGTGTGGCTGGCGGTCGCGGGCGGGCTGGTGGTGGTCGCCGTCGCCGGGCTGCTCGTCCGCGGGCTGAACTTCGGCGTCGAGTTCACCGGAGGCCGCCTCGTGGAGTTCGGTACGAACCGCCCGGTTCCGGCCGAGGCCGCCGGTGAGGCGGTCGCCCGCGCCGGGGTCCCCTCGGCGGTGGTGCAGTCCAGCGGCGACAGCGTCACCGTGCGCGCCGCCGGGCTCGGCCTGAACGAGGTCGCGCAGATCCAGCAGGAGCTGAAGCAGGAAGCGGGCGAGGTGACGAAGCGGCGCGAGGAGTTCATCGGCCCCAGCCTGGGGGAGGAGCTGCGCCGCAACGCGCTCATCGCGCTCGGCGTGGCCGTGACCATGCAACTGCTCTACCTGGCGGTCAGGTTCCGGTGGACGTTCGGCGCGGCGACGGTGACCGCGTTGCTCGTGGACGTGTTCGTGGTCGCGGGCATGTTCGCGTGGCTGGGCAAGCCGATCGACGGCGTCTTCCTCGCCGCGATGCTGACCATCGTCGGTTATTCGGTCAACGACAAGGTGGTGGTCTTCGACCGGGTGCGGGAGTTGTGGACGGCACGCCGTAAGGAGCCGTTCGCCGCCTCGGTGAACGGCGCGATCCTGCAGACCATGCCGCGCACGGTCAACACCGGGCTCGGTGCGCTGTTCATCCTGGTCGCCCTGATGGTCTTCGGCGGCGACTCGCTGCGGGACTTCGCGATCGCGCTGGTCGCCGGCATCGTGATGGGCACGCTGTCGTCCTCCTTCGTGGCCGGGCCCGTCGCGATCGTGTTGTCCAGGTTCGACCGGCGGCCGCCGCCTGAGCCCGTCAAGCGCCGCGCCCCCGAGGCCCGCAAGGGATCGGGCGCCGTCGTGTAGCGCGTTTCGTGCCCGGGGCGCCCGGGGCGCCCGCGTCGCCCGGGGCGCCAGAAGAGGTCGTGCCGTCGGCCTGCCATCGGCCGCCCGCACTCGCGGGTGCTCCGGCCGTTTCACGCCTGCCCGCGGCCGCCTGCGGTCTGGTCGGCGAGGGCCGCGAGGCCGTCTCGTACGTAGTCGCCCAGCGGGCGGGAGCGGCCGTCGAGGTGCCACTGCTCCAGCGCGCCGAAGTAGGCGCCGAACAGGTAGGACCGGGCGATGACGCGGGCCCGTGCCGGGCTCTCGCCGGCGTCCCGCAGCAGGGCGGTCAGCCGCTCGGCCTCCTCGTCGAGTGCGCCGTAGACGGCGGCCCGCACGGAGGGCTCCTCCATGACGTAGCGCATCCCCCGCCAGGATGTGCGGCGCCCGCCCTCGGACACGCCCGGGCCCTCGCCGATGCGGGCGATCAGCCGTTCGAGCGTGCCCGGCAGGTCGCCGGGGTCGATCTGGCCGGAGTAGCTGCCGAGCCCGACGGCGGCGAGGGGATCGGCGGTGAACAGGCCTTCCTTCGTGCCGAAGTAGCGGTAGAAGGTGCGCGGCGACACGCCGGACGCGGCCGCGATCTCCTCGATCGTGACGTCGGAGTAGCCGCGCTCGTCGAACAGGTCCATGGCGGTGTCCATGATCCGGTGGATCGCGTCCAGCCGGTTGCGCTGGCGAAGGGTCAGGGGCACGGGGCCAGCGTACTGCGTGTCCCATGATTGTCATTAGCTGCCTTATTGACAGTAGCTGCCAGTTCGTTGATTCTGGAGGCAGCAAGAGAGGAGGACGGAATGAGACCCTTCGAGATCGTGCTGGTGGCGGTGGACCTGCTGGCGCTTCTCGTGCTCGCGGTTCCGCCGCTGCGGCGGGCGCGGCACGTGGCGTCGCTCGCCGTGCTCGGCGCCGTGGCGCAGGTGCTGCTGGAAGGGGCGCGCATACCGCTCGTCCCCGCGTACGCCCTCGCGGTGGCGTTGCCGGCCGGGTGGCTCTGGCGGACCCTGCGCCCGCCCGTTCCCGCCTGGGCGGGCAGGATCGGCACCACGCTCGGCGCTATGGGGCTGGTGCCGGCCGTGGCGTTGCCGATGGTGCTGCCGGTGCTGCGCTTCCCGCCGCCCGAGGGCCCGCACGGCATCGGCACGCTGACCTATCACTGGAAGGACGCCGGCCGCCAGGAGATCCTCGGCCCGGACCCGGCGGCGCGCCGGGAGCTGATGGTGCAGATCTGGTATCCGGCGCGGCCCGACCCGTCGGCCCCGCGCACCCCGTACGTGGAGGACCCTGGAGTCATCACCGCGGTCGCCCAGCTAGCGGGCGTGCCGGACGCCACCTTCCAGCACATGCGCCAATCGACCAGCAACGCCGTCACCGGCGCCCCCGCCGTGCCCGGACGGCATCCGGTGCTGGTGTTCCTGGAAGGGGCGCAGGGCTTCCGGCAGATGAACATGTTCCAGGTCGAGGCGCTGGTCTCCCGCGGCTACGCCGTCGTCGCCATCGACCAGCCGTACGCCGCCGGATCGGTACGGTTCCCCGACGGGCGCTCGATCGCCGGGCTGCCACGCGACCGTCTGATGCCGCTCGTCGATCAGAGCCTCAAGCCGGCCGCGACAGCGCCGGTGCTGAACGGCCGCCCCCTCGCGGACGGCCTGATCCCGCACCTCGCGCAGGACGTGACCTTCACGCTCGACCGGCTGGCCGAGCTCGACCAGGCCGATCCCCGCGGCGTGCTGACCGGGCGGCTGGACCTGCGGCGTACCGGAGTCTTCGGCATCTCGCTCGGGGGCATCGTCACCGCGGAGGTCTGCGCGCGCGAACCTCGCCTGCGCGCCTGCCTGATCATGGACGCCCCCATGCCCGCAGGCGTGGTGCGCGACGGCATCAAGCAGCCCGCCATGTGGCTCACCAGAGAGGCCGCCACCATGCGCCGCGAAGGCTGGGACGAAGCCGAGGTCGAGCGACACCAGACCACCATGCGGGCGTTGTACGACAAGCTGCCGGGGGCGGGCTACTTCGTGCTCATGCCGGACACGTACCACGGCGACTACACCGACGCGCCCCTCTGGTCGCCGCTCATGCGCGCGGCGGGCCTGGCCGGGCCGATCGGCGCCGAGCGGGCGCACACCATCATCAACGCGTACACGCTCGCGTTCTTCGACCGGCACCTGAAGGGTGCCCCGGCGGACCTGCTCGACGGGGAGCCCGGGTTCCCCGGCGTGCGCTTCGTGAGCCGCGGGTGAACGGCGGCTCGCGGCGGGGCCGCACGTCCGGACCGCCCACGGCGTGCGGCGTACGTCCGGCCGGGCAGCGGCCGGGCTCAGCGTGGGGCGGGGAAGCGGCCGGTCAGCGTGGGGTGGCGAAGCGGGACAGCAGGTTGTCGGCGGCGGCGAAGGCGCCCACCACGTCGGCCGCCGTGCGCTGCCGACGCACCAGGCCCACGGCCTGCCCGGCGTAGAGGCAGGCGGTGTCGAAGTCGCCCTCGCGACGGGCCTGCGCCAGCTCCGCCCGCGCCGCCTCATCGTCGGCCAGCTCCGCCTCCCGGCCCACCCACCGGTCGAAGAATGTGTTGCGCAGGGCACGGCCGCCGTACTCGGAGGGCCAGGCGAGCCGCTGGGCCACGTCGAAGACGCGCCCGTACGCGGTGCCGGTCTCGTCGGCGTCGAGGATCCGCCGCCGCGCCGCCTCCGAGGCGGTCGTCTCCGAACACCCGAGGAAGGCGGTGCCCACCCAGGCGCCCTCCGCGCCCGCGGCCAGGACGGCGGCCAGACCGCGGGCCGTGGCGATACCGCCGGCGGCGAGCACCGGAACGTCCACCGCATCCAGAACGCTCTGGAGCAGGGGCAGCGTGGCCACGTCGGCGCGCCCGTGCCCGCCGCCCTCGCCGCCGCGGGCGACGACCACGTCCACGCCGGCCCGTTCGGCGGCGCGGGCCTCGTCCGTGGTGCCCGCCTGGACGGCCACGGTGACGCCGGCCTCCCGCAGCGGTTCGACGTACGGGAGGTAGTCGCCGAAGCTGACGGAGACCAGGGCGGGACGGGCCGCGAGCACCGCCTCGAACTGGCCGGGATTGCCCGGCAGCGCCCAGGCCATCAGTCCGACGCCGTACGCCCGCCCGCTCGCGGCCGCCACGGCCGCCTGTTCGGTGACCCACGAGCCCGGCACGGTGGGGGGCACGCCGACCATGCCGAGCCCGCCCGCCACGGAGACGGCCGCGGCGAGCCGCCCGTCGCCCACGCCCGCCATCGGCGCGCCGACGAGCGGCACGTCGAGCCGGAAACGGCCGGTCAGCCAGGTGTTCGGCATCCTGTCAGCTCCTTCGGGACTCCGGGGAGTGCGTGCCGCGCTCCACGCCGGTCGTGACCATGGTGCCAACAACCTGCCCCGCGCCGCACGATGCGCAGGCGAGCGGCATGTCGCAGGCCGTGCCACCCGCACGCCGGCGCCACGGCCGTGCCGCCTGTGGGCGCGAGAGCGGCTGCCCCACCGGCACATACTGGCGGCGGCCGGGACCCCGCCGGGCGCACCAGGCGCCACGACTCCACCCGGCTGCCCGGTCCGCCGCCTCGGCCAGCCGCTTCGGTCCGCCGCTGCGGCCGGCCGCCTCGGTCCGCCGCCTGGCCGGTCGTCCGCTCTGCCCTGGCCGGGCCTGGCGCCCGCCTACCGGCCGGGACGGCGGGGAGTCACGTCCTCTGCTGGGCCTTGAAGGCGCCGAGCCAGTAGTTGGGGGCGGACGTCCCGTCTCCGCGTGGCTTGACGGTGTAGGTGGCGAAGACGCTGTTGAGCAGCCACGGGTCCTTGTCCGGGCTGAAGTTCCGCGTCATCAGGTCGTCCTGCTTGAAGCCGTACGTCGCCACCGCCAGCCGGCCGGTGCCGCGGTAGAGCCGAATCTGGTCGCGCAGGAAGGTCGACTGGCTCGTGAACCACGGGCAGCTGGTCAGGAAGTCACGCCATTTGCGCTGGGGGAAGGGATCGTCGATGGCGGCCTTGATCACCTGCCAGACCTTGGTGCCGGGGGCGAATCCGTAGCGCCGGGCGAAGTCCGCCGCGACCGGGTCCTCCAGGTGCCGTTTCCAGTGCCACACCAGCGAGAACTCGGTGACGAGGAACGTCTGCCCTGCGCGCATCCGCGGCAGGATGTAGTCGAGGAACGGGCGCGTGCTCTCCGGCGTGGGCACGTGGGGATGGATGTCGACGCCCTCGATCTCCGGAGTCTCGCGGACGAAGGTCATCCAGCGTTCCGCGGCGGGTGTGCGGCGGTCGGCCAGGTCGAGCCGGTTGAGCGCCCCCATGTAGAGCTTGGTGCCGCAGCCGGCGCCGCAGTGCTTGCGTCGATAGCCGATCACGTGCCGGGCGACGGTCTCGTAGAAGGCGTTGAGCCGCCCGTCGCGTTCGGCGGGCAGGCTCTCGATGAACGGCTCGTTGCCGATCGTCATGATGTCGGCCTTGCCCATCACGGCGGGCAGCACCCGGTCGAGGCGGGCCAGCTCCGCGGCCATCTCCTTGCTGCCGGGCGCCGGGAAGGACGCCTGGTTGTACGGGAACTTGAGGCTCAGCAGGGTGTCGTAGCCGCGCCCCGCGGCCTCGTTGAGGGTGCGGATCGCGAAGTGCTTGGCGGGGTCACCCTGGTCGGCCGCGGGCATCGGGAAGAACCCGCGCACCCACTGGGCGCCGGCCTCCCGCAGCTCGCGATAGTCCAGCGCGTCGAGGTTCTGGTTGAAGTTCGCCCCGAGGGCTCCGAGAGCGGTTTCGCGGGGCTGGTCGTCCCGCACGGGTCTGCCTCCTTGGGCGGTGGCGGGGGCGGCGGTCGAGAAGGCCAGAACCGTGGTCAGAGTGATGATCGGCAGTCGGCGCAGCATGATGGCTCCCTGATGCTGGGGGATGAGCGGTTGTCATCGGCGCACTCGCCGGTCATGTTTGCGCTAACTCGTTCGTGCTGTCAATGGCCGATCGGTGAGGGGTCAGCGGCCCGGCGGCGCGGTGGACGCGCGGACCACCAACTCGGGACGGACGAACCGGCTGGTGCCGGCGGCCGTCGCCGGCACGGCGGGCGTCTCGATCTGGGCGATCAGATGCTCCAGGCAGCGGCGCCCCACCGCGGCGAGGTCCTGGCGCACCGTGGTCAGCGGCGGGGTGAGGAAGGGCGCGAAGTCGAGGTCGTCGAATCCGACGACGCTCAGATCGCCGGGCACCCGGCGGCCCAGCTCGGCCGCCGCCCGCAGGACGCCCACCGCCATCTGGTCGTTGGCGGCGAAGACGGCGGTCACGGAGTCGTCGGTCAGCAGGCGGAGTGCCGCGTCGTAGCCGGACCGCGGCGACCAGTCGCCGACGACGGGCGGCGGGATCGCCCGTCCCGCCCGCTTCAGCAGCCGCTGCCAGGCCGCCCTGCGCCGCTGCGCGGGATGGGACCCGGCGGGCCCCGCCACGTGGTGGACCGTGGCGTGGCCCAGCTCCAGGAGGTGATCGACGGCGGCGCGGGCGCCGGCCGCCTCGTCCATGCCGAACGTCGGATGCCGGTGCGCCGCCTTGCTGTCGGCGATGACCAGGGGCACCTCGTCGGACAGCTGGAGGTGGGGAGTGTCGAGCACGCGCGCCTCGATCACGATCACGCCGTCGACCGCACGGTCGGTGAGGCCGCGCACGGCCGCGCGCACGTCCTTCTCCGTGGGGGCGTCGACCACCGCGATGCTCACCGAGTAGCCGCGGGCCTGGGCGCCGGTCACGACGGCCTCGACGATGCGCACGTTGAGCACGGCGCTGAGGTTGAACGTGACGACGCCGATCGTGCCGAACCGGCCGGTCGCCAGCGCCCGCGCGGCGATGTTGGCGCGGTAGCCCAGCTGTTTCATGGCCGTCTCGACCTTGAGCCGGGTGGCGGCGGTCACGCGGTCGTTGCCGTTCACGACCCTGGAGACGGTCTGGCCGGAGACTCCGGCGAGTTTGGCGACGTCGGCCATGGACGGCCCTCCGGACGCTCTCGTGCCTGGTGCTCGAACCACGCCGGGCGTCTCCCTTCGTCATCGCAGCGGGTGGAGCGCACGAACAGGCGGGGACGGGCCGGTCAGGGCCTGGCCGCCGGCGCTCTCGACGTCGCTCAAGGACGTGTCGCCGCCGACAGCGTACATCCCTGCCCAGGGCCGCGGAAATCGTTCCCCGAGTCCTCGTATGCTCGCTCCTCTTGTTTACGCAAACATGCATATCACGACGTAAAGCCGACTATGCACAGCGCAGTGGCCCGTGCCGGTCGAGCGGAAACCTCACCGGCACCGTCTTGACGCTGGTTGGCGGCGGACATAGGTTTGCGCAAACATAAACTCGCTTGACCGGGGGATCCCTGCGATCAGGGATGGGCGGGACAGGTCGCAGACCGAACCGACGAAGAGGAGTCGCCATGCGGCGGCATCAACGAATCCTTGGAAGCCGGCCCGGCGCGGGGAGCGCCGGGCGACCCAGCATGGGCCGACGCCAGTTCATCGGCGGCGCCGGCGCCGCCGCACTCGCCGCGGCGCTCGCCGGATGCACAGGTGGCGGGCAGATGAGCCGGGAAAGCGGCGGTTCGAGCGGATCCCTCCAGTGGTGGGATCAGTTCCGCCCGTTGACGAAGATGTTGCAGGACCATCTTTTCGCCCCCTACATGAAGGAACATCCCGGGGTCACGATCGAGCGGCGCCAGATGAACGTGCCCGACCTGGGCCAGGCCCTGCAGGTCGGGCGGCGCAGCAACCAGATGCCGGACGT
The DNA here is from genome assembly GCF_004349015.1 of Nonomuraea diastatica. Classification (NCBI taxonomy): domain Bacteria; kingdom Bacillati; phylum Actinomycetota; class Actinomycetes; order Streptosporangiales; family Streptosporangiaceae; genus Nonomuraea; species Nonomuraea diastatica. The sequence continues at coordinate 18,445 of NZ_SMKP01000019.1, read as the reverse complement.
GCACTCGCTGGCCGGCCTGGGAACCTCCGCCGCGGCGCTGGTCAGCCAGGGCTGGTTCCAGCCGATCGGCAAGCTCGCCGATTTCCAGGGGAGCCCGGTCGGCGAGTTCCTCTATGACGGCATGCACCGCTTCGACGGCGAGGTCTCCTCCTTCCCCCTGTTCTCCGGCCGCTGGCACGAGGCGGTGCCGTGGTTCAACACCGCGATGCTCAAGCAGGCCGGGGTCGACCCCGAGGAGGAGCCGGGCACGTGGGACAAACTGCGCGACGTTGCCCGGCGCCTCACCAAGGGCACCGACGACGGCGTGTACGGGATCGTCGTGCCGAGCAAGGAGACCGAATACCTGCAGTTCCTGGTGAACCGGCTGGCCATGACCGCGGGCGCGCCGGGCGGCATCGACTGGGCGACGGGCGCGTACGCCTACGACGCCCAGCAGTACGTCGACGCCATCGAGTTCCTGACCGCCCTGCAGACCGACAAGGTCGTGCATCCCGCGTCCCCGTCGATGGGCCCCCGCGACGCCCGCGCCCGCTGGGCGGCCGGTCAGGCGGGCGTGTACCTGTGGGGCGCCTGGTTCATCGGCGGCCTGCGCGTGGACGAGCCGGAGGCCGTGGAACGCGGGGTCGGCACCTGGCACATCCCCTGCCCCGAGACGACCAGGAACGTGGTATACAGCCCCCCGCAGTCCGGCACCTTCTGGGTGTCGAGCCAGTCGAAGCGGGCCAAGGACGCCGCCCAGCTCATGCTGCAGATGACGACCAGGGAGTTCCAGGCCAGGCTGGCCGCCGCCATGGACCAGCCGCCCGTGCTGACCGACGTGGTGGAGGAGGCGGAGGTGCACCCGGCCTACCGGCGGTGCGTGGCCAACTTCCAGGACGACGTGAGGATCGCCCCGGCGCCCGAGGTCGGCACCCCTGGCGTCTGGCAGGTGCTCGCCGAGATGCGTGACATCCATCCGAACCTCGGCGACATCGTCCAGTCGGTGCTGACCGGATCGACCTCCGACGTGGCCGGCGAGCTCCGCCGCTACACCGACGCGATGAGCGCCGAGCGCGAGCGCGCCATCAAGGTCGTCCGCGAGGAGAAGGGCGTCGAGGTCGGCACGGAGGCCTGGGTGTTCGCCAACTGGGACAGGAAGGCTGACTACGACCAGCAGGCCTACGCCGAGCGCTGAGCCGAGCCCCGCCTGCGAACAGGAGCGCGATGACAACGACAATCCGGCGGCGCGAACGTCCGGCCGTGGCGCCCGCGCGGGACCGCGGCGGGCGCGGCCTGCTACGCCGCCTGCGGCAGGACTGGTGGATCTACCTATTCCTGCTCCCGACCCTCCTCGGCTACGGCGCCTACACCGTCTACCCCCTGCTGGCCTCGTGGTGGTTCGCCCTGCTCGACTGGCCGGGCTTCGCGACCGCCGGCACCTTCGTCGGCGTCGAGAACTTCGAGCGGCTGATCGGGGACGACCTCTTCTGGAACGCGTTCTGGAACTCGATCGTGTTCCTGGTGTTCGCCGTACCCCTGCGGGTGGGGCTGGCGCTGGCGCTGGCGCTCGTGCTGAACCGGAAGAAGACGCCGTTCAAGGGCTTCTTCCGTACCCTGTTCTTCCTGCCCGTCGTCACCACGGGAGCCATCGTCGGCGTCGTGTTCACCCTGCTGCTCGACGCGAGCGGCCCGGTGAGCCTGGCGCTGGTCTGGTCGGGGCTGATCGACTCGCCGGCGAATTTCGCGGCCGGCGCCGGCACTTCGCTCTACGCCGGGATCGCCGTGTGGGTGTGGAAGTGGCTGGGCATCACGCTGATCTACTGGCTCGCCGCGCTGCAGACGATCCCGCAGGGGGTGCACGAGGCCGCGATGATCGACGGCGCCGGCGCCTGGGCGGAGTTCCGCCACGTGACGATGCCGCTGCTCGTGCCGTTCCTCGTGATCATCACTCTGATCGACACGGTGGCCGCGTTCAACGTCTTCGACCTGATGCAGACCCTCACCGGCGGGGGCCCGTCCTTCTCATCCGAGGTGATCGAGATCTTCATCTTCCGTACGGCCTTCCAGGCCACTGTTCCCCAACTGGGTTACGCGTCGGCGGCGGCGGTGCTGTTCGGGCTGCTGACCATGGGCTTCGCGATCGCCCAGGCCGTGGGCATGCGCTGGGCCAGAGGAAGGACCGGCGCGTCATGACGGCGACCGCGCAGGCCGGCCTGACCTGGCGCGCCCGCCTGCTCCGCCGTCCCAGCCCGGGTCAGGTGGTGACGGTCGTCCTGCTGCTCGTTCTCGGAGGCCTGTGGGTCTACCCGTTCGCCTGGCTCGTCTCGGCGTCGCTGAAGTCCTCGCCCGAGATCTTCGGCCGCGGGCTCGCCCTGCTGCCCGAGCAGCCGGTCTGGGAGAACTACGCCCGGGCCTGGAACGAGGTGGGCTTCGCCACGTACTTCGTCAACACGCTCATCATCACCGTGGGCACCGTGCTGCTCGTCGTCGTGCGCAGCGCTCTGGCGGGGTACGTGCTCGGGCGTTTCGACTTCGTCGGCAAGAAGCCGCTCATCGGGGTGTTCCTGGTCACCTTCTTCCTCCCCGAGGGGTACACGATCATCCCGATCACCCAGCTGACCGACCAGCTCGGCCTGCTCAACACGCACGCCGGCGTGATCCTCGGGCTGGGCGCGGGCGGGCAGATCGCCTCGACCCTGCTCTACGCGGGATATTTCCGGCGGCTGCCGAAGGAGCTGGAGGAGACCGCGCGCCTGGACGGCGCCGGACATTTCACGGTCTTCTTCCGCGTGATGCTCCCGCTCGCCTCGCCGATCACCGCCACGGTGGTCATCCTCACGTTCCTGTTCGCCTGGAACGTCTACCTCCTGCCGCTGGTGTTCACGCTCAGCGAGCCCAGCCTGCGGACGCTGGCCGTGGGCATGACCGTCTTCGTCGGAGAACAGGGCACCGACTGGTCGGGCATGGCCGCGGCGGCGGTCATCTCGCTGATCCCGGTGATCGCCGTCTTCGTCGTGCTCCAGCGCAAGTTCGTCGACAGCATCGCGGGAGCGGTGAAGCAATGACCGGAACGGAGATCCCTGACATGCCCGTCCCCGCCCGTGAGGCGCTCGTGACGATCGACACCCGCCACCCGGCGGGCCGGCTCGACGACGATGTCTACGGCCACTTCCTGGAGTCCGCCTTCTTCGGCAACATCGAGGGCGGGGTGTTCGACGAAGGGTCGCCGCTGTCCATCGACGAGCCCGGCCCGCTCCGCGGCGTGCGCGCCGACGTGCTGGAGCTCTGCCGCGAGCTGGCCCCCGGCCCCATCCGCTGGCCGGGCGGCAACTTCACCTCCGCCTACCACTGGGAGGACGGCGTCGGCCCGCGCGACACCCGGCCCCGCCGTCTGGAGCTGGCCTGGGGCGGGCTGGAGTCCAACCGCTTCGGCACCGACGAGTTCCTGGCCTGGTGCGAGGCCGTGGGCGCGGAGCCGTACCTGGTGCATTCCTGCCGGGACGTCGACGAGGCGGTGCGCTGGGTCGAGTACACCAATGCCGCCCAGGAGACCGCGCTCACCGGCCGGCGCGCCCGCAACGGGCGCGCCGAGCCGTGGAAGGTGAAGTACTGGGGCGTGGGGAACGAGGTCTACGGCCCGTGGCAGATGGGTCACCGCCCGGCCGAGGAGTACGCCGCCGCGGCCCGCGAGCACGCCAGGTTCATGCGCCTGGTCGACCCGGAGATTCGCCTGATCGGCGTCGGCATCCCCTGGCAACAGGAACAGTGGACGCTCCCGCTGATGCGGCAGGCGGGCCACCTGCTCGACTACCTGTCCCTCCACCTGTACGGCGCCAGCACCCACCTGTGGACCGGAGACGACTACGACGACGTCGTCGCCCAGTCCCTCTACTTCGAGCGGGAGATCCACGCCTACTCCCAGCTGGTCACCACGCTCGCCGCGGAGGCCGGGCTGGACCGCCCGCCCGCGCTCGCCCTCGACGAGTGGAACATGCGCCACCTGGAGCCCGCGGCCTGGCCGGACCCGCTCCCCGGCGACGACGGCGGCATCGCCCCGCGCGAGATCTCCGACGTGACGCCCGCTGATCGGCCGCGCCCCGTACGGGTGAACCGGTGGAGCCCGCGGACGGTCGGCGACCTCGTCTTCTACGCCGGGGTGTTCCACGCCATCCACCGCACCGCGGGCCTGCCGGCGCCCGTGAGCATGGCCAACCCGGTGAACCTGGTCAACGCCAACGGCGTGATCGTCGCCCGTCCCGGCGGCGCCCTGCGCTCGGCCATCTACCACGTCTGGCACCTCTACCGGCACCACACGGGCCCGACCGTGCTGCCGTCGCGGGTGGACGGCCCGGCGCGGTCGGCGGCGGTCCGGCTCGGAGACAACCGCGGCCCGGACGGACGGCTGCTCACCGCGCCCATGACCGTCCCCTACATCGACGTGTCAGCCACCCGCGCCGATGACGGCTCCGTGCGGGTCGCGGTCGTCAACCGGCACCGCGACGAGACCGTGCGCCTGCGGATCGTCCTCGACGGCGCCGCCGGCGACACCCCCGTGAGTGCGCGGGTCCGCACCCTCGGGACCGGCGACCTGCACGCCGCCAACACCCTTGGGGCGCCGGACACGGTCGCGGTGCGCGATCTGGGGCAGGTCGAGGCGAGCGACGGCACGTGGGCCGTGGGCCCGCACTCGGTGACCGTGCTCGCCCTCTGACGAACACCCCTCAGGAGGAACAGCAAACGGTGACCGGCCACGAGGCCATCGACGGGGCACGGCGGCCAGGGAGCCGTAGCGCGGCGAGCCTCTGGCAGGCTGGGGCCATGCGGTTCCGGGTGCGTGAGTTCGAGCTGGCCCTGATGCACCGGATGCGCGACCTCAACGCCGGCCGGGTGGAGGACGCGCTCGCCGCCATGGGCGCGTCCAGAGCCGAGGTACGCGCCGCGCACACCCACTGGACGCGTCTGTCCCACGCAGCCCGAGCCCCCAAGGGAGCGGCGGTGTTCCGGATGGCGCTCGGCCGGCCCCACCACACGGGCCCGCGCGCGTTCGGCAGCCTGACCTGCGACGTGCACCGGTGGGCCCTGCCGGCGTGGCCGGGCCTGGAGTTCGAGGTGCTCACGGGGCCCGGGGGCGAGGTCTGGAACCAGTGGTTCGTCCGGCCCCGCGGCGGCGTGCGGCTGGCCTTCGCGGACCTCACCCCCTGGACGTGCGTCGTCGCCGACGTGGGCACGAGTTTCCCGGGGGCCACCTCGGTCGAGGGGCAGGCGCCGCACCACTGGTCGGTCGAGTTCGCCCACGCGGGCACGGCGTACCGTGCCCGCTTCGTGTACGGCCTCTACCAGCGTCTCGACCGGAGGGACGGCGGGCCGCCGGCCGGCTGAGCATCACAGGCGGCGCCGGCCGGCTCGCCGGGGGCGCCGCGCTATGCCGCGACGCCGGACTCCTTGGCGGCGCGGTCGATGGCCGCCAGCTCCTCATAGGTGAAGTCGAGGTGGTCGACGGCGGCCACGTTCGCCTCCAGCTGCTCGGGGCTGGACGCGCCCACGAGCACCGAGGTGATGCGCGGGTCACGCAGCGCCCAGGCGAGCGCGAGCTGGGCCACCGTCTGGCCGCGCGCCTCGGCCAGTTCGGACAGCGAGCGCACGAACGCCAGCACCTCCGGCGTCACCCGGTCGGCCGTGAGGAAACGCCCCTCGGCGGCGCGCGAGTCGGCGGGGATGCCGTCGAGGTAGCGGTCGGTCAGCAGGCCCTGCGCCAGCGGCGAGTAGACCACGCAGCCGACGCCCTGCTCCTCGAGCACCCCCAGCAACGAGTCCTCGATGCCCCGGTTGAGCAGGGAGTAGGACGGCTGGTGCACCAGGAGCGGTGTGCCGAGCCGGCGCAGCAGGCGGGCGGCCTGGGCGGTGCGCTCGGGGGAGAAGTTGGAGACGCCGACGTAGAGCACGCGCCCGGTGCGGACCATGTGGTCGAGCGCGGACACCTGCTCTTCGAGCGGAGTGTCGGGGTCGTCGCGGTGCAGGTAGAAGATGTCGACGAAGTCGAGGCCGAGCCGCTCCAGCGACCGGTCGAGGGTGGCGAGCAGGTGCTTGCGGGAGTTGCCCTTGCCGTACGGGCCGTCCCACATGGGGTTGCTGCCCTTGGTCGTGACCACAACCTCGTCGCGCATCGACCGGGGGAAGATCCGGCCGAACGTGGACTCGGCGGCCCCCAGCGGCGGGCCGTACCTGTCGGCGATGTCGAAGTGGGTGATGCCGAGGTCGAGCGCCTTATGCAAGATCGTGCGCTGGCTGTCGAGCGGCTTGCCTCCGCCGAAGTTGTGCCACAGGCCGAGCGACACGGCGGGGAGCAGGAGACCGCTGCGGCCGCACCTTCTGTACGGCTGGCGTTCGTAGTCCAAGGGTGTCCTTCCGGGTGACGCAGATCAATGAAACGTTTTAGGTAGCCAAGTTAAGCACTTCTTCCCCCTTGTCCGCCGCCACGCGTGTCGCGCGAGCGTGGCGTGGCCGGCGGGCACCGTCATGTCAACCGGCTCCCGGCTGGACGATCATCAGGATGACCACGATCGCCCACAGCAGGTTGTAGCCGCCGGTGAGCATGCTGAGCGTGCGCAGCGCCGCCGGCTCGCCGGGCTCGGCCAGCGCGGCCCGCTGGCGAGGGACGATCAGCAGGGCCAGCAGGCAGCCCGCGGCGAGGGTCAGCACCATGGAGGCGACCAGCCACGTCTCGCTCACCCTGCCCTGGATGATGGCCAGCACGATGCCGGCCGCGGGCACCAGGACGGCGGCGATGCCGTAGCCGCGGCTGACGCGGTGGAGCGCGGCGGCCACGGCCCTGCTGCGCTCGCCGTCCTCCGTCGCTCCGGCGACCGGCGCGTACCGCGGGAACAGGCTCGCGGCCACGGCCGTCCCCCCGACGAACAAGAAGCCGGCCAGCACGTGCACCGACAGCAGCAGATCCTCCACCGATCCTCCAGACGCCGTTAACCTTCAGGTGGGCTGAAGCTTAGCATGCAAGCTTCAAGGGCCCTGAAGGTAGGGAGATCAGCCCGCGCCGAACGCCGTCCGCACCGCGTCGCCGACCTGGCGCTGGATCGGGTCGGCCGCCGGGCCGAACAGCAGGTCGTCCACCCGCGCCACCACCTCCCGCGCCGCGTCGAGCAGCCGCGCCCCCTCGGCCGTGACCTCGATGGCCGAGGCCGACCCGGCCCGGGCGGTCCGGTCGCGCACCAGCCCGGCGGCGGCCAGCGCCTTCACCGCCGTGTGCACGCTCTGCACCGTGGTGCCCGACATCCGGGCCAGCTCGCTGAACGACACCCCGGGCATCCCGGCGATGTGGCCCAGCAGCCCCAGCCGGCCGACCGTCAGCTCGAGCGGCGCCAGGGCGGCGCCCAGCTCGTTCTCGATGCGGCGGGCCAGCGTGAGCAGGACGATGGAGGGGCTGGTCACGGGCGGTCTGGGACGGTCGTTCTCGGCGGTCACCCCTTCAGTTTCCCGCAGCGCGGCACGGGGACGTCCGCGTACGCCGGATCACGCCTTGTCCCGCGGCCAGGTGAGCTCGGGCCGCGCGGGACTGCCCTCGGGCTTCATGGCCGGCAGCCGGGCGGGGTGGTGGTATTCGACGCGGACCTTGTAGAAGTCGCCGTCCTCGCGCGGCCGGCCGTCCTTGCCGAGGGCGGGCGTCACCTCGACCTCGGAGTAGGCGGTCAGCAGCGAGCCCGGGTCGAGGTAGTAGACCGCGTGGAAACCGGTGCCCATCCCGCCGGTGTAGGAGTACGGATGGCTCTGCGGGTCCAGGCCCGTCTTCTTGAACGACCACATGAGCGACTGGCCGCCGTAGTACATGTCGTCGGCGCGCTTGACCGGCGTGTAGCCCACGACGAGCCGGAGATACTGCCTGCCCTTGACCTCGGTCAGCCGTAGCTCGCCCGGCTTGACGAACCCCTTGTAGTCGTTCTGGAGCTCTTTGATCCACCGGTCGGCCTGGGCCTGCGTCATGCCGCCCGTGGAGATGCCGTCGGAGATGTAGCGATAGGCGCTCTTGAGCCTGCAGAGGGAGTCACCCGTGTCGGGGCCGTCCCACCTCTTGAGGGAGTAGCTGAAGCCGTACGACGCGCCGTCGCGGCAGACCGTGATCGGGTCCTCCGCGTCGGCCGACCCCCACGCCATCCGGAACTTCTTGGTCCGGTAGTCGAATCCGCTCTCCCACACGTAGCCGGGCTCGCCCTGCCGGTATTCGGCCTCCTCGGTGTACGACTCCTGCGTGAGGTGCAGGAGCGGCTGCGTGACCATCTGCTTGAAGCCGGCGTAGAACAGCGCCGTGGGATCGACCGTGCTCACGTCCGCGGCGGTCAGCCGGCCCTTCTTCAGCACGTTGAGGGTGTCCGGGTCGCCCGCCGCGGCCGCGTCGCCGCCGTCGCCGGAGTTCTGCCACACCAACCATCCGCCGCCCAGGCCGAGCACCACGACGAACGCGAGAACCGCCGCGAGGGCGATCATCCCGCCCCGCTTCCGCGGCGGTGGCGGGGGAGGGGGCATGGGCCCGGGCGGCCCGCCCTGGTAGGGCGGCGGCATGGGCCCCGGCGGGCCACCACGATGCGGTGGCCCCATGCGCCCTGGCGGGTTGCCGCCAGGAGGCGACCCCGTGGGGCCGGGCGGCCCGCCCGGCCCCACGGGCCCGGGTGGGCCACCGTGCGGTGGCCCCATGGGCGGGCCGCCTCGGCGCGGTGGCGGCCCGGCGTGCCGAAATCGATCCTGGGGTCCTCCCGGCCACTGCGCCATCTGGTCTTCCCGTCACGTCGTCACCACCGGCCGAGAACGCTAGCAACACCCCCCGACGCTTCGAAAATGCTGGAAGTCACATCACCCGCTTTACCTGATCTTTCGGTGCCCGCTGGTTGAGTGACCACCGCGACGTTGATCGATCCCCTTGGAGAACTTCATGAAAGCGAAGATCGTGCTGGCCGCTCTGACCGCGCTCGTGTCCTTCCCCGCTCTCGGAGCGCCCGCCTCCGCCGCCCAAGCCCCTGCCGACCCCGCGCCCGGCGGTCCGCAGCGGCCCTACGAGGCGGACGTCGAGGGCACCCGCAACCTCGACTCCCTGTCGGTGACGGCGACCGCCGGTCCGGGCCGCGGCGTGACGCTCGCCTGGGACCGGCGCAGCCGTGCCGCAACCGGGCAGGTGCCCGCGGGCGCCAGGCGGTTCGTGTTCCTGTTCGACCGGTCGGTGCGCTTCAACCCGGACGCCTTCCCCACCTGCGACCGCGCCCTGATCGAGGAGAAGGGCGCGACCGCCTGCCCGGACGGCTCCCAGGTGGGCACCGGGCTGGCCGAGTACGCCACCGGGGAGCCGCGCGAGGTGCTCGCCTTCAACACCCGGATCGGCCGCTCGCCCGGCGTGCTGGTCGTGTTGCCCTCCACCGGAGTGGTGCTCAAGCAGACCCTGGAACGTGTGTCGCGCCCGTACCGGAAGGACTACCGGTGGGCGCTGGACGAGATCCTGCCGCCGAACGACACCCCGCCCCAGGAGCGAGCCGGCACCACCAGGTTCCGGTTGTCGTTCGGCGCCACCCGTGAGCACCACGGCCGCACCGTCGGCTTCGTGGAGACCACGGCCAAGCCCGGATCGGCGCTGACCTTCGGGTTGTGGAGCGAGTTCGTCACCGGCCAGGTGCTGGTGCCGGTCGCGAAGGCACGGCTCGGCCGCTGAGCGGCGGGCTCACTTCCGGGTCGCGCCGATCGGGTTGGCGCGGGGGCGCCGGTGTGGACCGCGCCCTCGGCGTCTCATCCGGGGCCGTCGCCGTGGTCGAGCAGGCGGCGCTGCTCCTCCTCGACCACCTGCCGGGCCAGCGCCTGCTCCGAGATGTCCACCGCGTCGGCCGCCGACTCGGCCAGGTCGCTGCGCCGGGCGTAGGCGTCGAAGAGCCGCGACTTGCGGCGCAGGATGTCGAGCATGCGCTGGTCGACCGAGTCGACCGTGAGCAGCCGGTGCACCTGCACCTTGCGCACCTGCCCCATCCGGTGGGCGCGGCCGATCGCCTGAGTCTCCATGCTCGGCTTGACCTGGGGCTCGCACAGGATCACGACGGAGGCCGTCTGAAGGTTGAGCCCCACCCCGCCCGCCTGCACCTGGCTGAGCAGCACCGCGTGTCCCGTGGCCGCGGAGAACTCGTCGACCACCTGCTGCCGGCGCACCGCCCCGACGTCGCCCGACAGCGGCCCGTGCGCGCGGCCGTTCAGCTCCGCCCGTACGCAGGCGAGCACCGCGCGGAAGTAGGAGAAGACGACCACCTTGAGCCCGTTGGCCTCGGCGTCCTCGACGAGTTCGAGCAGGCGCTTCAGCTTGGCCGAGGTGGAGGGCTCGGCGTAGGCGGCGCGGCGCATGGCCATGAAGTTGCCGTCGGACACGGCCTGCCGGTAGGCCGCGAAGTCGGAGCCGCTGAACTCCACCCACTCGTCCGCATGGACCCGGTCGGGCAGCTCGGCCAGCACGTCCTGCTGGTTGCGCCTCAAGTAGACGGGCGCGACCGCCTTCCTGAACGCCTGCGCGCCCGCCACCATGTCGCTGTTGCGCAGGCCGGCGGCCAGCTCGGGCCGCAGGTAGGAGACCAGCACGCGGAACTCCTCCACGCGGTTCTCCATCGGCGTGCCGGTCAGGAAGAGCACCCGGTCGACGCGCCGGCACCACGAGGCGACCGCCTGGGACCGCTTGGCCTGCGGGTTCTTCACGTAGTGGGCCTCGTCCACGACGAGCAGGCCGGGCACGGCCTTCGTGCCGAGCCGGTGGAGGCTGTCGAGGGTGGCCACGGCGACGCCGCCCTGCCGCTCCCACTCCTGCTGGGCCGCGAGCCGGTCGGGCCCGTGCAGCGGATGGGCTCGCAGGGTGCTGCGCGACTCGATCTCCCGCACCCAGTTGATCAGCACGCTCGTGGGGCACACCACCAGGAAATGTGTCGCCCCCTTCGCCCTGAGGTGCGCCATGACGGCGATGGCCTCGATCGACTTGCCCAGGCCCATCTCGTCGCCGATGATCACCCGTTCCTGGGCGAGGGCGAAGCGGGCGCCGAACGCCTGGTAGCCGCGGAGCGATACCCGGCGGTAGGTGTCGTCGAGCGGCTGCCCGCCGACCTTGGCCGCCAGGTCGCCGGGCAGCGCGGTCTCGCCTGTGGGCAGGGGCTCCCCGGCGAGGTCGGTCAGCAGGCCGAAGTATTCGGGGGAGCGGGACTCGAAGTCCGCCCACGCCTCCAGCTCGGACGCGGGCGGGCGCAGCAGGTCGGTGGTGACCTGGGCGAGCAGCAACGGCGTCTCCGCTGAGGCGTCGAGCAGCCCGGAGATCTCGGCCAGCGCGTCGCGTGCCCGCTGCCGCCGCTTGGGCAGCGTGAACCACATGCGCAGGCGGCTGCGCGCGGGCCGGGCCGCGGCCAGCAGCGGCCCCAGCCGCCCGTCCAGGTCGCGGGCGGCCGCGACGGCCCGGGGCAGGTCGGGGCCCACCCGCACCAGGCGGTGCAGGGCGGTCACGAGGTCGGTGACCGGCTGGTCGTGGTGCTCGACGTCGATGCGGACGCTTGCGGCGTCGGCCGCCGCCCGCTCGATCTGCCGGGCGGCCGCGTGGATGTGGCCCGCCGTCCGCGCGCCGATTCCCGGAAGTAACTGCAGCCGGTACGCCGAGGCGTCCAGCACCTGCCGCACGGTGGTGTAACCGGCCTTCTCCAGGGTGGCGACGCGCAGGCGGCCGTCGGTGACGTCTTTCAGGCGGGAGACCGGGACCGACTCCAGCTGCGCCCTGGCCGCGTCGAGGCGCACCTTGTCGAGGGCGGCGGCGGCCTGCCGGTGCACGACGGCGTGCTCACCCAGCAGCGCGCGTGCGGCGGCGAGCAGACGGTCCGCGTCATGGAGTTCCACTGGACCTAGGATGCCGTGGCCGAGGTTGCGACCGTGTAACGGCCCGCCCAGAGCGGCGCCCGGAGCGCGCCGGTCACCGTACGGGTCAGGCTCCGGCACAGGACGCCAGGTGGGAGCGGGTCACAGTTCGAGGGCGCGGTCGAGGAGGGACTGCAGGGTGACCGCGCCGGCCAGCCGTCCGTCGTCCACGACGGCCACCAGCGGGCTGCGCGTGCGCGCCATCAGCGCCGCAAGCTCCAGCACGGTCGCCGTCATGTCGGCCACCGGCAGCTCGCGCGACTGCTCGGGCAGGCACTCGCGGACGGTGCGCCCCCCGAGCTGCCGCAGGAACAGGTCGGCGTGGGCCTCGTCGACCACCCGGGCCAGCGCCGGATCCTCCCGGCAGTAGGCGGGCACCGCCAGGCGCAGCACCTGCGTGCCGGGCAGGATGCAGACCGGCAGCCCGGCGTCGTCGACCAGGATGAGCCCAGGCAGGTCGCGTTCGGCCAGCAGCCTGGCCGCCTCCAGCGCCGGGGTGTCCATGGTGACGGTGGGGAACTCGACGATGAGATCGCGTGTGCGCATCATGACCTCCGCTGCACGAGCCTAGCCCTCATGGCAGCTCCGCGAAGCGTTCGACCTGTTCGGTGCGGCCCGAGACGAGGACCACGTCGCCGTAGGACAGCTCGGTCTCGGCGGTGGCGTAGGTGAACTCCTCGCCGGAGGGCTTGACGGCCACGATGGTGACCCCGTATTTCCGGCGCAGGTTGGACTGGCCGAGCGGGATGCCGACATATTCCTTGGGCGGTGTGGTCTTGGCCAGCGCGAAGTCCTCGTCCACCTGCATGTAGTCGAGCATCCGGCCGCTGACCAGGTGGGCCACCCGCTCGCCCATGTCGTGCTCGGGGAAGACGACGTGGTGGGCGCCGATGCGGCTGAGAATGCGCCCGTGCTGGGTGCTGATGGCCTTGGCCCAGATGTCGTTGATCTCCAGTTCGACCAGCAGCGACGTGGTCAGGATGCTGGCCTCGATGTCGCTGCCCACGGCCACCACCGCCTGGTAGAAGTCGGACACGCCGAGCTGGCGCAGCGCTTCGATGTCGGTGGCGTCGGCGGTCGCGATCTGGGTGATCCGCCCTGCCAGGCTCTGTGTGATCTTGGGCCGGCTGTCGATGGCCAGCACCTCGGTGCCGCGCCGGGTGAGCTCCAGCGCCAGGGACGTGCCGAATCGCCCCAAGCCGATGACGACGACGGGGTCGCCTTTGTACTCAGCCAACGATGACTCGCTCCTCGGGTAGCTCGTAGTGGCGGGCGCGCCTGTTGAGTGCCAGGGCGGAGCCCAGGGTGAGGGGGCCGATCCGGCCGATGAACATGAGCACCGTCAGCAGCAGGTGCCCGGCCGTGCCGACCGCGGGGGTGATGCCGGTGGAAAGTCCCGCCGTGCCGAACGCCGAGATCACCTCGAACAGTACCTGGTCCAGCCTGTGGGGGGTGAGCGCGAGCAGCGCGTACGTCGACACGGTCACGAGCGCGACGCCCATCATCGTGATCGTGACCAACTGGCGCTGCGTGGTCTCGGGAAGCCGCCGGTGACCGATGTTCACCCTGCTCTCCCCGCGAAGCTCGGCCCAGACGATGAAGGCGAGCATCCCGATCGTGGTCACCTTGATGCCGCCCGCGGTGCCGGCGCTGCCGCCGCCGATGAACATCAGCAGGTCGGTGGCCAGCCAGCTCGATGGGTACATCTGCCCGATGTCCACGACGTTGAACCCGGCCGAGCGCGGCATCACCGACGTGAAGAAGGCGGCCAGCAGCTTGCCGCCGACATCGAGCGGGCCGAACGTCCGGGGGTTGCGCCATTCGGTGGCCAGGAAGACGAGCGTGCCGAACAGCAATAACGTCACGGTCACCGCGATGGTGATCCTGGTCAGCACCGTCCATCCGCTGGGATGCCGCCATGACCGGACCAGCTCGAACACCACGGGGAAGCCCAGCCCGCCGACGATGGCCGCGGTCGCGATGGTCAGGCAGATCCACGGGTCGGCGACGAACCGGGTGAAGTTGTCCGGCCAGAGCACGAACCCGGAGCTGCTGAAGGCCGAGATCGCGTGGAAGGCACCGAGGTAGGCGGCGCGGCCTAAGGACTCGCCGTAGCCGATGACGAAGCGGCCGGTGAGCAGGACGGCGGCGACGGCCTCGCAGACCAGGCTGAAGAGGAGGACCTTGCGCACCAGGGCGCGCACATCGCTCATGCTCAGCGTCTTGGTCTCCGTCTGGCCGGCGATCGGGGCCCGCAGCCCCAGCCGGCCGGAGACGTGCAGGGTGACCAGGGTGGCCAGCGTCATGATGCCCAGGCCGCCCACCTGGGACAGCCCGGCGATCACCACTTCGCCGAACGTCGACCAGTGCGACGCGGTGTCGACGACGGCCAGCCCGGTGACGCAGACGGCCGAGGCGGCGGTGAACAGCGCGACCACGGTGTCCGTGGCCTCGCCTTCGGCGGTGGCGATCGGCAGCGAGAGCAGGGTGGCGCCGGCGGCTACGGCCAGGCCGAACGCGGCGACCACGAGCTGGGCGGGATGCCGGAATCTGGCTGGAAACGGCAGCGTCGCGCTCATCATCGATCGCCGCCCCGCATGTCACGCATCGTGAACGCCCCTAGGGAACCCTCAGCAGGCAGTCGAAGCCGACGGGACTTCCCTGCTCACAGCGCACTACGGTAACAGCCTTCCGGGACGCAGGCGCACCAGAGCCGCCCGCCCGTGAACACGGCTCGCGTCACTTGAGTGGATCATGGCCCCCGTCCAACTGGCGCACGTTCCGGGTGGACCGCATCAGGCCCCGGCGGGGCCCCGCACCTCGCCTGGGGCGGGACGGCTGGAGCCGGTGAACGAGCACACCTGCGTCTTCCTCGCGGGCTCCAACTCGCTGGACGAGCTCGCCGTCCACGTCGGCGGTGAAGGGCTTCGACTTCGAGGTGCTGGATCCGCCGGAACTGCTGACGGTGCTGCGGGAGGTCTCCGCCCGCCTCAGACGGGTCGGCGAGGGCCGGGGTCCCGTAGGTTAGGGCCATGCCGGACGAAACTCCCCTGCCGATGACCGTCGACGAGGCGATCGCCGCGGAACGCGCCGGTCGGCCACTCAAGTTCCTCTTCTTCTGGGGCCACCGGCCGGCCCGCGACGGCGGCCCGGGCCCGGGGTGCCTCAGCCAGTGGTGGCCGGTCACCTTCCACGAGGACGGTCACACGTTCGCCTCGGCCGAGCACTACATGATGGCGCACAAGGCGTGGTTGTTCGGGGACGAGGGGAGCGCCGCCAAGATCCTCGCAGCCGGCCACCCGGGGGAGGCCAAAGCCCTCGGCCGCACTGTGCGCGGCTTCGATGAGGCGACGTGGGACACGCACCGCCACGGCATCGTGGTGCGGGGGAACATCGCCAAGTTCGGGCAGCACGCGGAGCTGGCGGCGTTCCTGCTGGGTACGTCGAACCGGGTGCTGGTGGAGGCCAGCCCGCTCGACCGGGTGTGGGGCATCGGCCTGGCGGCCACCGACGAGCGCGCCGCCTCACCAGCGACGTGGCAGGGCCTCAACCTGCTCGGCTTCGCCCTCATGGCCGCCCGCGAGGCGCTCCGCCCCGCCGGCAACTCCTGACCGCCCCCACCAGGCCACGACCACACCGCCGCGCCATGACGGTCCTTCCGTGACGCCGCAGCCATACTGCCGCGCCATGACCGTGGTGTCGGCGGCCGGCCGCTTCCACCTGGGCGACGTCGTCTGGGGCGGCGGTCGTGACCCGAGGGCCCGGCAGGGGACGAGGAGGATACGGGGGCTGTCTGGTTATGGGGACCCGCACCGGGCACTCACCATCCGGGTGGGACGGAAGCTTCGTCCACGCCGGTGAAACCCGTTCATTCCCGGGAACCCGAGGGGAAACGGAGGTAGCCGGGCGGCACGTGGTCGACCAGCCACACCCCGTTGGCGCTGCGCAGGAACATGTGCCCGTCGGCGTGCATCGTCCCGGCCGCCACCACCAGCACCACGGGAACGCCCCGGCGGCCGCCCACCCGGGTGGCGGTCTCCCGATCGGGGGACAGGTGCACGTGATGCCGGTCCATCGGCCGCAGCCCCTCCTCCTCGATGGCCGCCACGAAGCGCCCCGCGGTGCCGTGGTAGAGCACCTCGGGCGGCACGACGGCGGGCAGACCGAGATCGACCGGCACCGAGTGCCCCTGGTTGGCCCGGATGCGGCCGTCCACGATCGTGTAGCGCCGCTTGTCGTTGGCCGCGACGACGTGCCGCAACTCCGCCTCCGTGAACGTGAACCCGTGCGCGGCGGCGGCCCGCAGCAGCCCGTCGACCGGCGTCCACCCGTGGGCGTCGAGCGCCAGCCCGATGCGCTGCGGGTCGTGCCGCAGGTGCCGGGCCAGGTATTTCGAGATCCGTGTCAGGCGACGCTCGTCCATCACGCCATGATCCCGCGCAGGTCAACCGCTTTCCATCAGGCACGTCGGCTCTGGAGGCTGAGCGCCAGGCGGCGGGCCAGGCCGGTGTTCCTGCGATGGCCCACCCGGTGCACCGCCAGCTCCAGCGCCTCGCGCTGACCCACCAGCACGACCCACGCCTTGGCCCTGGTGACCAGCGTGTAGAGCAGTTTGCGCCGCAACATGATGCCCCCGGCCTCGGCCACGATCGGCGCGACCACGAACGGGTATTCGCTGCCCTGCGAGCGGTGCACGCTGATCGCGTAGGCATGGGTCAGGTCGTCGAGCTCGTCGAACCCGTAGCGCACGCCCTCGCCGTCGTCGGTGCGGATCTCGATCATCCGCTCTTCCGGGATCACCGCGGTGACGGTCGCGGTCTCGCCGTTGAAGACCCCTTTGTCGTAGTTGTTGCGGATCGGCATGACCCGGTCGCCCACCCGGAACACCGTCGCCCCCGACCAGTGCTCGGCCTTGCCGTCGGCGGCGGGGTTGAGCTGGTCCTGGATCAGCCGCCCGAGCGCGGCGGCGCCCGTCTCGCCCCGGCGCATCGGGCACAACACCTGGACCTGGTCGGGCTCTACCTGCTGCTTGCGCGGGATCGCCACCATCGCCAGGTGGGCGACCCGCCGGGCGACCTGCTCGGGATCGTCGAGCTCCTCGAACCAGAAGCCGCCCCCCACCGCCGGCAACCGGCCGGCCCGGATGCGGTGGGCGGCGTCGACGATGCCGCTGCCGCCCGCCTGCCGGAAGACGTGGGTGAGCTGGACCCGCGGGATCTCCATGACGCGCAGCAGGTCGGCCAGCACGTCGCCGGGGCCGATGCTCGGGAGCTGGTCGCTGTCGCCGATCAGCAGCAGATGGCTGCCGGACGGCACGGCCGCGGTCAGCCGGGTCGCCAGGTGCAGGTCGAGCATGGACGCCTCGTCGACCACGATGAGGTCGGCCTGGGCCGGCCGCTCGTCGAACAGCGTCTCGGGGTCGGGATCGGGCTGCTGCGCGAGCATCCGGTGCACGGTCATGGCCGGCAGCCCGGTGAGCTCGGACAGCCGCTTGGCCGCCTTGCCCGTGGGCGCGGTGAGCGTCACCGTGCCGCCCGCCGCCCTGACGGTGGTCGCGATGGCCTTCACCGTGTGGCTCTTGCCGCACCCCGGGCCGCCGGTGAGAAGGGAAAGCGTGCTGGTCAGCGCCATGTTGACGGCGGCGCGCTGGTCGTCGTGGAGCTCAGGGTCCTCCCGGAAGGCGCGCAACGGCAGCGTGGAGCGGGCCCGTGCCAGCCGGATGAGCTGCTCGGTCAGCGCCACCTCGCGGGCGTGGACGTGCTTGGCGTAGGCGACCGCCTGCCCTGGCCGGTCAGGAGCGGCCTCCACGACCAGCCGGCGCTCGCCCACGAGCACGTCGACCATCGGCCGCACCAGCTCCTGATCCTGCTCGATCAGCTCCGCCGTCTCTCTGGCCAGGGCGGCGACGGGCACGAAACAGTGGCCGTCGCGGCTGCCCGCCGCCTCGAGCCGGTCGAGCAGGGCCGCCTTGACCCGCTGCGGGCTGCGCTCGGGCACCCCCGACTGCAGAGCGATCTTGTCGGCGACGCGGAAGGCGATGCCCCTGACCCGCCCGATGAGCCGGTAGGGGTCGGTGGCCAGGACCTCGTCGGCATCGGGCCCGAACACCTGGTAGATCTTCGCGGCCAGCAGCGGGCCGACCCCCAGCCCCTGCAACGTCACCATCAGCGCGGCGATCGCCTTCTGCTCCTGCCACGCCTGGACGATCTGGCCCTGCCGCTGCGGCCCGATGTTGACCACCTCGGTGAGCCGCTCCGGCTCGGCGTCGATCACCTTGAGCGTGGCCTCGCCGAAGTGGTCGACGATCGCGTACGCCAGCCGCGGCCCGATGCCCCTGATCAGCCCCGACCCCAGGTAGATGCGGATGGCGCGGACCGACGAAGGCGTCACCCGCTCGCACGCGCTCACGGCGAACCGCCTGCCGTGGCGGGGATGCCTGCTCCAGTCGCCGAACAACCGCAGCGTCTCCCCCGGCTGCACCCCGCCCAGCGCCCGCCCGGTGGCCACGAAGTCGGGCACGCCGTCGGCGCTCATGCGCGCCACGGTGTATGCG